>JAQBNG010000095.1 GCA_028288675.1 Flavisolibacter sp.
TGCGGAGACTGAGGGATTCGAACCCTCGATACCTTTTCAAGTATACACACTTTCCAGGCGTGCTCCTTCAACCACTCGGACAAGTCTCCATTGAAGGGTGGCAAATTTAATGGTTCTCTTTTATCCCAAATAGATTTTTTGCATTTTGCGTTGTAACTATCGCTATTTCATCAGTTGAAGAATTTAAAAGCATAGCGATCTTTTCTGCCACTAACCTGGTATAGGCCGGTTCATTGCGTTTACCTCTATAAGGTACCGGGGCTAAATAGGGAGCATCGGTTTCTAAAACTATGTGTGATAATCCTATGTGAGGAAGTACCCTATCAAGTCCCCCGTTTTTAAATGTTACCACCCCGCCAATGCCCAACATAAAATCCAGCGCCATAATTTTTTCCGCCTGATGCAGACTACCGGAAAAGCAATGAAAAATACCTTTGAGCGTTGAGTACTGCGCCACAACTTCTATACATTCATTAATAGCATTACGGGAGTGAATAACAATGGGCAGGTTATATAAAACGGCTGAATTAATCTGTTGATGAAAGGCCTCGTACTGTTTCTTTTCAAAGGTTCTATCCCAATAAAAATCGAGCCCTATTTCACCAACGGCAATAAAGTTTCTTTGTGATAAATAATCTTTTACAACTTCAAGTTCTTTTTGATAATCTTCTTTCACGGAGCAGGGATGAAGTCCCATCATGCTCTTGCAACAAGGATAGGCCGCTTCAGTCTCAAGCATTGCTATATGTGTTGTGGAATCAATAGCAGGTAAATAAATGGCATTAACACCTTCTGCTTCGGCGTTGGATATGATAGCAGCCCTGTCATTATCAAATTCAGGCAGGTAGATATGCGCATGGGTATCAATTAAAAAAGGTTGCATACATCAAAGCTGGTAAAAAAATTTAAGAAAGCTTTAAACCTATTTGCTTTCCCACTTTCATAGCCCCACAAATAATTATATGAAAAAGCTATCGCTTACTACCCAACTGACAACCGTTGCTTTTGCAGCAACCATTTTATTTACAGGGTGTAAAAAAGAGGCCAGTGATGCTTTATCAGCACAGGAAGAGGAACAGGCTGCAACTTATTCTACTGAATCAGAAGCAGAATCTGAAGTCGCTTTCAATGATGTATTTGATAATGTGATGGGGGTAAATGCAGAATTAGGGACAGGTGGCGTTGGTATTTTTGGCCGGGTAGCTTCTGAAAACGGCCGTGTTGTTAATGTTGACTCCCTTCCGCGTTGCGTTACTGTAACTATCGTTCCACAAACACCTGGCGTGTTTCCTAAAACGGTAACACTTGATTTTGGTGCGGGTTGCTTTAGTCATGGCCATCTGCGCAGCGGTAAAATAAAAACTGTTTACACGGGCCGGTTAATTGAACCCGGAAGCTCCGCTACAACTACTTTTGAAAATTTTAAAATGGATACAATATCTGTTGAAGGGACGCATAAAGTAATCAACACAACAGGTTCCACACCAGGGTCCAACCAGCGACAATTTAAAATAGAAGTAATTGATGGCAAACTAACAAAGCCAAATGGAAATTATGTTCAATGGAGCACAGTAAGAATTAATACACAAATTGAGGGTAACGGTTCTGTTATACCAGCCGATGATATTTTTAGAATATCAGGTATAGCTAATGGCAAAGTGAAGAGGAACAATATCATTATTCTCTGGAACTCTGAAATAATAGAGCCATTAATTAAAAAATTTATTTGCCCCTGGATTTCAAAGGGGCGCATCAGAACTGTCAGGCAAAGTTTACCTGCCAATACCCCTTGGGCAGCAATTTTAGATTATGGAACCGGGAACTGTGATAACCAGGCTATGCTGACCGTAAATGGAAATACTCATCAAATAACTTTGCACTAATTAAAAAAAACCTTTTACCTTTAAACCAGTTTTCATAGGGTACGGATTAAAAACGGGCCAGGGTTTCTACCCAGGCCCAAATTTTTTACAGACCTCCCATTACAATTTTTTCAAATCTATAACCCTTTTTGCCTAAGACACTTAAAACTAAAGGCAAAGCTGATTCCAAATTTAAAAATGCTTTCTCACTGTCGTGGAATACAACTATGGAACCTGGCGATACATTTTTCAACACATGATAAGCACATCTACGGGCCGAAATACTTGTATCAAAATCCGCACTTAAAACATCCCACATAATTACTCTTGCAGTAGCAACATTCATTGCCCCGGCTATTGCTCTGGCTTGTGCTTTTGTAATCTTTCCATAAGGCGGCCTGAATAAACCGGTAACAATGATTTGTGATGCCGCGCTTATATCTGCTAAATAATTCTTTGTAGCAGTTTTCCAGCCGTTAAGGTGGCCGTGAGTATGATTGCCTACCGCATGCCCCTCATCAATAATGCGACTGTATACATCAGGATGATGCACGACATTATTTCCTACACAAAAGAAAGTGGCTTTGGCATTGTATTCTTTTAATTGCGCTAAAACCCAGGGGGTGATGGTTGGGTGCGGACCATCATCAAAGGTGAGATATACAATTTTTCTTGTAGAAGGAATACTCCATACATAAGAAGAAAAAAACTTCTTAACCCACCAAGGCGTTTTAATAAAATAACGATGAATCACAAGTACGAAGGTAGAGCATGAAATAACCAATTTGCAATCAGTATAAGTGCCAACCAAAACAAAAGACCAACTTGCGAAGTTTATTCTTTTGTCTGTTGCCAATTGTCAATTGCCCATTGGTCTTTTGTATTTTTGCTGCCATGTCAAAAAAAGTTCGTGTACGGTTTGCACCAAGTCCTACGGGTGGCCTGCATTTAGGTGGCGTTCGCACTGTTTTATATAATTATCTTTTTGCCAAACAGCAGGGTGGCGATTTTATTGTACGTATAGAAGATACAGACCAGAGCCGCTATGTAGCCGGCGCCGAAGAATATATTTTTGAAACATTGAAATGGTGCGGCTTACAGCCTGATGAAAGCACACAGCATGGTGGCGACTTTGGCCCTTACCGTCAAAGCGAACGCAAAGAAAGCTATCGTAAATATGCTGAAGACTTAGTTGAGAAAGGATTTGCTTATTATGCTTTTGATACAGGTGAAGAATTAGACGCCATGCGCAGCCGCCTGCGCACTGCCGACAACCCTTCTCCACAATATGATAGAACAGTGAGAATGGATATGCGCAACTCACTCCTTCTTCCAAAAGAAGAAGTTGATTCTTTGCTGCAACAAGATACTCCCCATGTCATTCGCATAAAAATGCCGGAAGGCGAAACGGTTTCTTTTACGGATGTCATTCGTGGTGAAGTAAGCTTTGATACTTCGGTAATAGATGATAAGGTTTTGTTGAAAGCGGACGGTATGCCTACCTACCATTTAGCTGTTGTGGTAGATGATTACCTGATGCAAATTACACATGCCTTTCGAGGCGAAGAATGGTTGCCCAGCGCACCGGTGCATATTTTATTGTGGCGCTATTTATTTGGGGAAGAAGCAATGCCTCAGTGGGCGCACCTTCCTTTAATTCTTGGACCTAGTGGTAAATTAAGCAAACGTGATGGCGCTAAATACGGCTTCCCTGTTTTTGGTATGAATTGGAAAGACCCGAAGACTGGCGAGGTAACAGAAGGTTTTAAAGAAGCCGGGTTTGTACCCGAAGCATTTGTAAATATGCTGGCCATGCTTGGCTGGAATGACGGAACCGAAGAAGAAGTCTTTTCACTGGAAGAATTGGTGCAGAAATTCTCTATTGAAAAAGTGCATAAAGGCGGTGCTAAGTTTGATTTTGATAAAGCCAAATGGTTCAACCATGAGTGGATTAAAAAATTGCCACCTACAAACTACAAGTTGCAAGTCAAAAATATTTTTGCCGCGAAAGGAGTTGAGATCATGGACGATGTTTATTTTGAAAAAGTATTGGAACTGGTAAAAGACCGTTGCACATTATTGCCCGATTTTTGGGAGCACAGCTTTTTCTTTTTCAAGGCGCCAAAGGAAGTCGACTTTACACCTGTACTGGCAAAATGGAATGTTTCAAAAAAAGATTTTTTCTACAGCTTCAATAAAACACTACACAGTATTAATGACTGGAAAGCTTCATCGCTTGAAACGTTATTTAAACAATTAGCAGAAAGCGCTGGCATCAAAGCAGGAGAGCTGCAATTGCCTATGCGTTTAATGCTGGTAGGCGGGAAGTTTGGTCCACCGGTTTTTGAAATTGCAGAAGTGCTGGGTAAGGCAGAAACAATCACCCGGATAGAATCGGCTTTAGAACAAGCGCCTTAACCCTGCGCCTCCATCAGTTGCACAACCGGTTCCCATTGGGTAGATAGGTGTTGAAGAAAATTTCTATCACTATCGCTTAATTGTTTCAACCCAAACGTATTTTGATGAACCTGTTCTTCTGTTCTGATACCTGGAATGATAGTACTTATTTGAGAGAAGCTTAGCATGTAACTCAAAGCAAGTTGTGTGAGATTAAGACCTTCCTTTTTTCCCACAGGAAGTACTTTTTCTTCCAATAATTCAGTGGCCATTTGTATAATTTCCGGCGTTAACCGAAAACTGCGATGATCATCTTTTGCAAATGCGGTTTGCGACGAAAACTTTCCTGTCAGCAATCCGAATTGTAAGGGCATACGGGCAATGATTCCATATCCGGTTGCAGCAGCTTTTTCAATTGTATCCAATGCTCTTTGGTTGATTAAATTAAAAACCAATTGAAACGCGTCTCCTGCTTTATTGTCTATCAAATAATCAGCTTCAGCTTGTGGATGAAATGTATTCAGCGACAATCCCCAATAGCGGATTTTACCTTGTTCTTTCAATAGCTCCATCGCTTCTATACATCCACCTTCCTGCAAGTGTTGCAGCCGTGCAGAATGTAACTGGTAATAATCAATTGTATCCCTTCTTAATCGTTCTAAGCTTTCTTCACATGCGTTAATGATATACTCTTTTGAATAATCCAACACAATCTTTTCATCAATCGACCTATGTCCAACCTTTGTGGCGATGATCACTTGTTTATTATCCTTCAACGCTTCACCTAATAGCTTTTCTGAATGACCTAAACCATAAAAATCAGCCGTATCAAAAAAATTAATGCCTGCATCCAGTGCTGCATAAATTGCTTTTTTAGATGTAGTATCATCTGCATCGCCCCAACCTATTGCTATGTC
Organism: Flavisolibacter sp.; assembly: GCA_028288675.1. GTDB lineage: Bacteria > Bacteroidota > Bacteroidia > Chitinophagales > Chitinophagaceae > Flavisolibacter. The sequence continues at coordinate 5,177 of JAQBNG010000095.1, forward strand.
ACCAACTTTTGCAGCGCCGCCAATTGCCCACGCACCAAAGCCTATCTCACTAACATGTAAGTCTGTCTTTCCAAATTTTCGATATTCCATTTCCCAAGTCTTAATTTTCTAAACTACTTTATTTTTGATAAATATTATGAAGGAAGAATTAAAAAGACCGGTAAGAGTATTAGTTGCTAAAGTGGGGCTTGATGGTCACGACCGTGGAGCTAAAATTATTGCTACGGCACTCCGTGATGCAGGAATGGAAGTGATTTACACCGGCTTGCGACAAACCCCCGAAATGGTTGTTAATGCTGCGTTACAGGAAGATGTGGATGCTATTGGCATTTCAATTTTATCCGGCGCTCACATGACGGTATTTCCTAAAGTGGCTAAATTGATGAAAGAGAAAGGCATGGATGATGTATTGCTCACCGGAGGTGGGATTATTCCCGAAGATGATATGAAGGAATTAAATGGCCAGGGTGTAGGAAAATTGTTTGCACCGGGGACCACTACTTCAGAAATTGCAGAGTATATAAAAGACTGGGTAAAAGATAATCGGGATTTTTAATTTTTTCAATAGAGGTTTTAAAAGCATAAGAACAAAAACAAATTATGTCCTACACAACTATACTCACGTCATTAGAGGCCGGAATCTTCACAATCACTATCAATCGCCCCGATAAACTAAATGCACTTAATAAAGATGTGATAAGCAATCTTGATAAAGTGCTGGATGAAATTGAAAGTAGCCCGGAAATAAAGGGTGTCATCTTAACGGGCTCAGGCCAAAAAGGATTTGTAGCTGGTGCTGACATCACTGAATTTTTAGGTCTGAGTGGTGATGAGGGAAAAGCGCTTGCAAAAAAAGGCTTAGATGTGTTTTTTAAAATTGAGAATTGCAGCAAGCCAATCATCGCTGCCGTTAATGGCTTTGCATTGGGTGGTGGTTGCGAATTAGCCATGGCTTGTCACTTTCGAATCGCTTCAGAAAACGCAAAATTTGGACAGCCTGAAGTTAACCTTGGTTTGATACCGGGCTACGGCGGTACCCAACGATTAGTGCAATTAATTGGTAAAGGCCGAGCAATTGAATTACTACTTACTGGTAATATGATTGATGCGCAAACAGCACTAAGCTATGGCCTGGTCAACCATGTAGTGCCACAGGAAGAATTATTGAACAAAGCCAAATCAATTTTAGAAATTATTCTTACCAAAGCGCCTCTTGCAATATCTCATTGCATTACTGCTGCAAATGCTGCATATAGTGCCGATGGCTATAAAAAAGAATCAGAGGGTTTTGGAGCTTGCTTTGAAACAGAAGATATGAAAGAAGGCACCTCTGCTTTCCTGGAAAAACGAAAACCTTTGTTTACCGGGAAGTAGTTCATCTATGGGAAAATCCGGACTGTTTTTACATACCGCTTTTTATAATATTCGCCCAGCGATGTAATGGTTACTCCATATTTTTTTCCGGATGTTGAATGAATAAAATATAACGAATCTGTATTGGAAACTACGATACCCATATGCCCCACAAACTTTTCCAAGCTGTCCGTTCCGTTAAATAAAATAATATCGCCCGGCTTTGCACCCGCATCACTTACCTCGCTCCCAACATTTGTAAAATCTATTGACGACCGCGGTACAGCAATATCAAAATGGTTGAACACATAGGTAATAAAGCCGGAGCAATCAAAACCCTTTGCGGGATCGGTAGAACCATACAGGTAAGGAATACCAATTAATGTTTTTGCAAAATCAACTACATGCTGGGGCTGCACTTTCCGGGTATCAATTTTTCCCTGGTAAAGCTTCTGGCTATTTTTATTATTTGCATCCAGTTTACCAGTATCAGCTTTCGTATGGCCGTTTATAGAATCAGCAACTAAAGGTTGCTTTACCACAAGTGAATCGGTTAACGGCACGCTGCCTCTATCAGCATTTTTATTCATTAAAAAAACGGCCGCCTTCCATCCTGCAAAAATAATTAGTAGTGTGATAATGATGTATTTCATGTTGAGCTTAGCTAAGTACGTAATCAAATAACGGCCCAGAGTTAAATTTCTTTACCAGATAAACTAAACGATAAGTAATATTTTATACGTTAGTGATGGCCCAGGCAGTGCTCTCCCCTTCAGTGGTGGAGGTGTGCGGTTTGCCTGCTTATCTTCGCACTCAAAAAAATTTATGTCACAATACAGAATAGAAAAAGATACGATGGGCGAAGTGCAGGTACCTGCCGATGCACTTTACGGGGCACAAACCCAGCGCAGTATCGACAACTTTAAAATTGCGCAGGATATTAACCGCATGCCTAAAGAAATCATTCGTGCATTTGCTTATTTAAAAAAAGCAGCAGCGTTAACCAATTTGGATGCGGGTATTTTATCAAAAGAAAAATCAGATTTAATAGGTAAAGCCTGCGATGAAATATTAGAGGGTAAACTGGATGAATATTTTCCTTTGGTGGTGTGGCAAACAGGTAGTGGCACACAAAGTAATATGAACGTAAACGAGGTGGTAGCTTATCGCGGCCATGTTATCAACGGCGGTACTTTAGAAGATAAGGAAAAAGTATTGCATCCCAATGATGATGTAAACAAATCGCAATCATCTAACGATACTTTCCCTACGGCGATGCACATTGCTGCGTATAAAATTTTAGTGGAGACAACCATCCCCGGCATACAAAAGTTACGGGATACGCTTGCCCAAAAAAGCGCAGCCTTTATGCATGTGGTAAAAATTGGCCGCACCCATTTTATGGATGCCACGCCACTCACACTGGGGCAGGAATTTAGCGGATATGTATCTCAATTAGATCATGGATTAAAAGCCATTAAAAATACACTGGAGCATTTATCAGAATTAGCGCTTGGTGGCACTGCGGTAGGTACCGGTATTAATACACCAAAAGGATATTCTGAAAATGTAGCGGCACATATTGCAACGCTTACCGGTCTTCCTTTTAAAACGGCGGAGAATAAATTTGAGGCCCTTGCTGCGCATGATGCCATTGTAGAAACACATGGCGCTTTAAAAACTGTAGCTGTTAGCTTGATGAAGATCGCTAACGATGTCCGCATGTTATCGTCAGGTCCACG
>JAQBNG010000137.1 GCA_028288675.1 Flavisolibacter sp.
ATCTGTTGGGCCAGTTGTTTATCCCCTTTGACGCAACCGCCTTTGACGTCCCAGCAGTGGCGGGGCACCTTTTTTCTTAAGGATAGTTCAAGCTGTTTTCGTGCAACGGAAATTCGTAGATAGATCATCGCCTCTCCGGGAAGAGAGGGAGTGCGCCGTGCCAAAAAATGCACGGCAAATGGAGGGGTAGCATTCATGTCTCACAATTTTTAAATTAAAAATTTTCAGCTCTTCGTCTACCAGTGTGCTATACGTGAGTTTGTGTGTCTCGCTCACCAGTTGTCTCATATTGCTTTTCGAAAATAACACGCAATGACACCTGAAGATCGGCTCACCAATGACTCACCAGAAGCTTGATTTCTAATGATTTACTTTGGTTTGTGATGTGCATAAAAAAGCCCGCAACTCATTGATATTGCGGGCTTTTGATGCCTTTTGACATGTTGCTCTGTCGGGAAGACAGGATTCGAACCTGCGACCCCCTGGTCCCAAACCAGGTGCGCTACCGGCCTGCGCTACTTCCCGATTAATTATCCCACAGATGAAACAGTGACCTGGTGAATTCAGAAAGGAACGTAATTGCTTCTCACTTCATCCTCCCCTGACTGCTGCAAATCCGGGGTGCAAATGTAGGGATTAGAACCAAATCGAACAAAGTCTTGTGAATCATTTACAAAAATTGTCCTGCTACTAGTATTTTAAGGCGATTACTCGTATGGTTTTATAAGATCTGCTCTATCAAAAAAGTAAGTACAAATTTCAACTTCATTTAAGAAAACATACGGTGTAACGTATACCCCGATTTTCTAAGGTAAATAGCCTATAAAAAGCTTCCTCTTTTCGCCCTGCGATAATGAACTGTTACCATGAGCGTAACTAAAAATTGAACTACATGGATTTCATAAATCTGCAAAAATAAAAATCACTCAAAATTTTGCCGCTGCGGCATCTTATTGTTATACCTAACTTTTAAGGAACTCCATAAAGTTGTGCCTTCGAAGAGTTACTTTGATATATGCCCAGCTAGTGCCAAGACCAAAACAGAGGATAGAGTAAAGCATAAGACCTTATAAAAAGCCGGCACAATAGCCGGCTTTTTATAAGGTCTGACATAAATACTACAAATACTTTATTGGTAGCCGGGGTTTTGCTTGAACACATCTTTATTTGATACTGCGTCTATTTGGCTCTGGGGTATTGGTGTTACTAAATGATATGCCTGAACATAGGGTGCTGCATCGGGGTTTAAGAGTTTTATCCGATCAACCAGCTTATTTGTTCTCTTCAAATCAAACCAACCCATTTGCTCCCCGGCACATTCCCTTGCTTTTTCATCTAAAATGTAATCAAGCGTCACTTGCGCTGGTTATTTGCATGTTAGCAGTACGGCCAGGCAATGCAGCCCTGGTCCGAATTAAATTTAAATAAAATGCGGCAGAATCCAGCTTTCCAATTTTGAATTCTGCTTCAGGGGCAATCAGGTACATTTCTGCTAACCGCATTATAAATTGCATCTCTTGCGCTTTGGGCCTCGTTTACACTTGCACGGGTCGAATCTTTAATTTTTTAAGAGATGAATAAAACTTACGTTGTATAGGTATGCCATTGGTACTATACGTTTTAGAAATATCATAAATTGTATACTTTTTACTATTCATTACTGCAGCAGGAATAGTGGTTGGAACGAATATTCAGCCCTTTAACAGGCTTCCACTCCGCATATATTATGGTAAAAATTCTGGAAATATTAAATTTATTAATGTAAGCACCTTCTAACTCTTCTAACAATGGATTGAATTGTGCACCATTACCAGGATTCCTCAAAGTGATCCGTTTGGTCCAGAAGGATTGTAATATGGATGTACCTTATTTGTAACTGAAATGACCCATCAGATCTTATGTTCTGATCGTAATAAGTAAATTGATTTTGGAGCCCGACTTTAAAGTTGCTCGCCAAAGACTCATCAACGTTTAAACGGACGGTGTACCGGTTAGAGTAATCATCATTCAATAAGCCTTTTTCCTTGAAATAATCAAACGAAAAATAAACTTTCGTCTTTTCGTTACCGGCTGCAATCCCAACTCCATAATCCTGCTGCGATCCTTTATTCAGTAAATAACCAGGATAATAAAAGGAAGCGCCATTTTGCACAGCTGCTAAATCAGCAGGACTTGTAAATACTTTGGCTTCGCCAGTAGCCCGGTTATAATTTGAATTGGCTGTACAATATGCCTGCTTTTTTATTTTGCAAATTGAGCCCTGTCATAGGAACGGGATAACCAGCGACATCGCTCACGCCATAATAACCATTCGCATAAACTTTTGGTTTGCCACTAACGCCTCTATTTGTTGTAATGATTATGACCCCATTAGCACCTCCTGAACCATAAATTGCTGTGGAAGAACCATCTTTTAATACTTCCATTGATTCAACATCATTTGCATTTAAGTCCTGGTAATTTTCATACTGGATACCGTCAACAATATACAAGGGTCCATTGTTTGCGATAATCGAACGGTTTCCACGTACAGTAACATTTGCCCTTGCACCAGCACTTCCTGTTCTTCTTACTATATCTACTCCGGCAATGTTTGCAGGTACAACTGCAAGCTGCTTTACCAGTTACTCCAGCCATTAAAACACATTAGCACAAGGCGAACAACTCTTTTGAATGGCGCCTGAACAACGTCGAATTTTTCTATAGGAAAATGGTTCTCCTATAGCAATAAAAAAACGCAAACCTTTTACAGTATTGCGTTTTAATATTTTACTTGCGGTGAGGGAGGGATTCGAACCCTCGGTACAGTTTAACCCGTACGGCAGTTTAGCAAACTGCTGATTTCAGCCGCTCATCCACCTCACCATCTCTTCACTTGCTTCCAAGTCTTTTACTCGAAAGGGGTGCAAAAATAGGAATATGGGTTTATAAAATTCTAAAAAAATAAATCCTAAATCCTAAAAAATAAACCCCAAATCTCAGAAGCATTCTATAACGCTGAAATTTGGGATTTGAAATTTGTATTTTGAAATTTACTTACTCTACATCGCTGCCAATTGCACTTTCTGCTGCAGTTCCATCACACTATCTCTAAATGAATTATCCGTATCCATTAAATCCTTTACTGTTTGGCAGGAGTGAATTACAGTGGTATGATCCCTGCCCCCAAAATGTTCGCCGATTGTTTTTAAAGAATTTTTTGTAAACGCTTTTGACAGGTACATCGTTATTTGTCTTGCCTGTACAATTTCCCGCTTCCTTGTTTTCTGAAGCAGCTTATCATACGGTACTTCATAGTATTCACAAACCATCTTTTGAATAGTATCTATGGTGATTTCTTTGCTTGCTGTTTTTACAAAATTTCGCAACACTTTTTTTGCCAGGTCTAAATCAATTTCTTTGCGATTTAGCGAAGACTGTGCCAACAAAGAAATTAGGGCGCCTTCTAATTCGCGTATATTATTATTGATGTTGTAAGCAATATATTTCACTACTTCCTTAGGCATTTCCAATCCGTCATTCTTCATCTTTTGCTCTAAAATCTCTATGCGGGTATCATAATCCGGCATCGAAATATCAGCGCTTAAGCCCCAGCGAAACCTGCTAAGCAAACGCTCCTGCACACCTTCTAAATCCTTAGGAGCTTTGTCCGAAGTAAGAATTAATTGTTTGCCCGACTGATGCAAATGATTAAAGATGGCGAACAATGCATCCTGTGATCGTTCAGCACGATTAAAGAATTGCACATCATCGATGATCAGCACATCTATCAACTGATAAAAATGAATAAAATCATTGATGGCGTTATTGCGGCTATGATCTACAAACTGGTTAATAAACTTTTCAGAACTCACATATAAGACAACTTTATTCGGCAACAGGCGCTTTACTTCATTGCCGATTGCCTGCCCTAAATGTGTTTTACCCAGGCCCACACCACCATAAATTACTAATGGATTAAATGAATTGGCCCCAGGCTTTTCAGCTACAGTTTTACCTGCACGACGAGCCACTCTATTGCAGTCGCCTTCAATGTAAGAATCAAATGTATAATTTGGATTGAGCTGCGGATCAATGTGCATTTTCTTCAACCCCGGAATGACAAACGGGTTTTTTACCGGTGAATTGATCACCAGCGGAAAATCCATTTCATTATTCACAAAAGTTTTATAGGAGTGGCCGGACATATCAACCGTTACAGGCTTATTATAATTATTACCGCCATCAACCATAATCCGGTATTCCAAGCGTGCTTCTTTGCCTAATTCACGCTTTAATGTTTTTGCTAAAAGATTTACATAGTGCTCCTCCAGGTACTCATAAAAAAACTGGCTGGGTACCTGAATAATAAGCACCGCCTCTTTTAAAGCAATTGGCTGAATGGGTTCGAACCAGGTTTTAAAATGCTGCCACTCCACAATATCTTTAATGATAGAAAGGCAATTGGTCCAAACTTGATCGGCGCTCTTATTCATGTGTCGTATAGCAGTTTTTAATATTGATGATTAGGGTTCCAAAACTTTTTCACATGATGTGTATAACAAAATTTTTTTAAGACAGGAGAACGAATATCAGGAAAAGAAAAATGGAAAAAAAATTTTTATGTCTCATAAATTTTGCTTCGAAGTATAAACGTTGGTAAACAAATTTTTATGCCAGCTTGCTTGGTTTTTTTGCAAAAAAAATTAACTTATATAGTAACTCTGCTATTCTAAAAAAAATTTGAAAACTTCAATTCTACTACCTCTACATTTACTTAACTCCATTTTATAAATGCTTGCTAATTGCACTGGTGTTCCCTTTTATCTTTGCCTCTATGAAATTTGGCGTAGTTGTTTTTCCAGGTTCTAATTGCGATAGAGATGTGCATGATGCTTTAGTGCATGACTTAAAGCAAGAATGCACGATGCTTTGGCATAAGGATGATGATCTTTCGAAATTTACAACCGATGATTGCATTGTATTACCCGGCGGATTTTCTTATGGTGATTACCTGCGTACAGGCGCTATTGCCCGCTTCTCTCCAATTATGCAAAGTGTTATAGCTTTTGCAAAAAGGGGCGGCAAGGTTTTAGGCATTTGTAATGGCTTTCAAATTTTATGCGAAGCACATTTATTACCAGGCGCTTTGTTACGCAACGAGGAGCAAAAATTTTTGTGCAAAAATATTTTTGTAAAGGACAGTGAAGGCGATGTGTTGAAAATTCCGATTGCGCATGGTGAAGGACGCTATCATGCCGATGAAGCAACCTTGAACGACTTAGAGCAAAATGGACAAATTATTTTGCATTACTGCGATGAAGAAGGCAAGCTCACAAAAGAAGGCAACCATAATGGCTCGGTACAAAACATTGCCGGTATTTGTAATAAAGAACGAAATGTAATTGGCATGATGCCTCATCCCGAAAGAGCTTGTTCCACAGCTTTAGGCAATACCGATGGACAAAGGTTGTTTAACAAGTTGTTTTCATTGGCTGTCGAACAAGCCTACTGATTGCAACCTGTATATTATTAACAGAAATGCAGTTTTTAATACCTGAAATTTGTCCAGCAAAAGTTCCTGTATGAAAAGATTATTTTTTATTATGACACTGGCTTTTACAGCCGGTGCTGCTTTCTCACAAATGCAAAATCCTGTAACGTGGTCGTTTTCGGGTAAAAAAGTAAACGAAACTATTTACGAAGTGCAGATGACAGCAACTATGCAGGCGGGCTGGCATTTATATTCTCAAACGCAACCGAAGGACGCGATAGCGCAACCTACTTCCTTTAAATTCAACAACAATCCTTTGTTGCAATTGGATGGCGCTATAAAAGAGTCGGGTAAAATGGAAAAGTTTACAGATAAAGAATTAGGCATATCGGCCAATCAGTATAGTAACAAAGTTGTGTTTTTGCAAAAGGTAAAATTAAAAGGCAAAGCAAAATCAAATGTAGGAGGCACTGTCACTTTTCAAACCTGTGATGATAAAAAATGCCTGCCGCCAAAAACAGTCAACTTCAATATTGCCTTAAACTAAATTGGATGAAGCGATTCTATTGCACCTTTTTTTTATCACTTATTTTTTGCATCAATCAAACAACTGCACAGGCACAAAATCCTGTGCAGTTTTCTTTTACACAAGAACCATCAGGTAACGAAATTTTACTGAAAATAAAAGCTGTTGTTCAACCGGGCAACCAGCTTTTCTCTGTCAAAAAATTTTCTGAAGACGCACCTGTTCATACACAAATAAAATTCGACACATCCGCTTCTTACATCTTAAAAGATTCTGTTGCTGAAAAGGGCGCAGCACAACAAACGGTGGAAGCTGACTTTAATAATGCATTGGTCATTTTTTTTACAGACTCTGTTGAGTGGCAACAAAAAATTGAAGTAAAAACATTTGACACCGTAAACATAAAAGGAACCTTAACCTACTTTGTAAAAACCGGCAGCGCCTTTAATAGTTTTGAAAAACCATTTTCTATTAAGGTTGCAAAAGAAAAAGGAGCCTCAGTTACCGCTTTAAAAAGTACCGGTGATTTAGAAACGAAATCTTTAGGCTATATCTTTCTTGTTTCATTTTTAGGTGGCTTGCTTGCTTTAATTACTCCCTGTGTTTTTTCTATGATACCGGTAACGGTTGGCTTCTTTACCAAGCGAAGTAAAACCCGTGAACAGGGAATCCGAAATGCTCTATATTATTCAATATCCATCATTCTTATTTTTACGGTACTTGGTTTTTTAATCACCTTGATTTTTGGCCCTGCAGCTTTAAACAAATTAGCTACTAACTGGATCGCGAACCTTGTTTTCTTTTTAATTTTTTTGATTTTCGGCATTTCATTTTTAGGCGCTTTTGATATTCAGTTACCTTCTTCATGGCAAACGGCGGCCGACTCAAAAGCAAGCACTACCAGCTTTACGGGCATTTTTTTTATGGCGTTAACATTAGCGCTTGTTTCTTTTTCCTGCACTGGCCCTATCATAGGTAATTTAATTGTACTGGCTTCAAAAGGAAGTTATTTTGGCCCGCTGGTTGGTATGTTCGGCTTCTCGGTAGCATTGGCTTTGCCCTTTACTTTATTTGCTTTTTTCCCAAGCTTAATTAGCGGCTTAGGTAAGGCAGGCGGATGGTTGAACAGCGTGAAAGTGACGCTTGGATTTTTAGAATTAGCATTAGCCCTAAAGTTTTTATCCAATGCTGATCTGGCTAAAGGATGGCGGTTGGTAGACCGCGATATTTTTCTTTGCTTATGGATCGTATTGTTTGGCTTACTTGGTCTTTACTTGTTAGGTAAAATAAAATTTCATCATGACGGCGAACTGGCAAAAAACGACTTTGATCAGCCCTTTGTAAGTATTCCACGGTTGTTCTTTGCGATCGCTTCTTTATCCTTTATGGTATATATGATACCAGGATTATGGGGAGCGCCGCTAAAAGGTATCAGCGCTTTTCTGCCACCATACGGAACACAGGATTATACCACCAACAGTGCCGTATCAGTTGCCTCGCATCAAACAAATAATGGTTCGATAACGCCTGTTAAGTATGTAAAAGAATTAGGGCCTTACGAGCCGGAAGTAGTGAAAAAATTTGGACTGGTAACCTTCTTTGATTACGATGAAGCCGTAGCTGCATCACGCCAGGCAAAGAAGCCTTTAATGCTCGACTTTACCGGTATCAACTGCATCAACTGCCGTAAGATGGAGGCCCAGGTATGGAGTAGCCCGGAAGTAATGAAAAGATTAAAAGAGAATTTTATCATCGCTTCTTTATATACTGATGTACAGAATATCTATTTACCCGAAAACGAGGAGTTCGATTCTAAAGAATTGGATGAAAGAGTGAATACAGTTGGTGAAAAATTTTCGCACTTACAAGTGAGCAGATATGGCGTTTTAGCACAACCCTTTTACATTTTTTTAGATGGGCAGGAACAAAAATTAGCGGCAGATGGCTATGGATACGATCCTGATGTACAAAAATTTATTCAGCACTTGGATAACGTGACGGCTGAATATAAAAAACGCAACCCATAAAGCAAATAAAAAAGTCCAGCAAGCGCAGGACTTTTTAAACTATTATAGAATTTCTTTAATATTCATCTTCATTAAACATAAAGTCCTCCTGCGATGGGTAGTCGGGCCAGATGTCTTCAATGCTTTCATATACTTCTCCTCCTTCGTCTTCCAATTCCTGAAGGTTTTCGATTACTTCAATAGGGGCGCCAGAACGGATGGAGTAATCAATCAGTTCGTCTTTTGTGGCCGGCCAGGGAGCTTCTTCAAGGTAGGATGCTAAATCTAAAGTCCAAAACATTGCGCTACAGTTTATAAGTTATGAAAAGAAGAGGTGTAATTTTTATGCCAAAACGCTACACATAAACCTTTCAAATTTTTCGCAAATGTAGCCTTATTACCCAATTTACCAAATCAAGTTTTCTTACTGAAAGACAGCCCGGAATTTTACAGATATTTGAACACAATAGACGATACAAATGCTGACAGCAACCAACATTCATAAACGGTACGGAACGGTAGAAGTATTAAAAGGGGTAGACATTACAATCAACAAAGGCGAGGTGGTTAGCATCGTGGGTCCATCTGGTTCCGGTAAGTCAACGCTTCTTCATATTTTAGGCACACTGGATAAGCCGGATAACGGCGAGGTGTTATTGCATAGCCAGCACATAACTAAACTGCAGGGCAATGCGCTTTCTTCTTTTCGTAATAAACATATAGGTTTTGTATTCCAGTTCCATCATTTATTGCCTGAATTTTCAGCCCTGGAAAATGTTTGTATTCCCGGCTGGCTTCGTTCAAAAAATAAGGCTGAGGTAAAAGCCAAAGCCACCGAACTATTAACTATCCTGGGCTTAAGTCATCGTATTGATAATAAGCCTAACCAGCTTTCCGGCGGCGAGCAGCAACGGGTAGCCGTAGCCCGTGCGTTAATCAATTCACCTGATATTGTTTTTGCCGATGAACCTACCGGCAACTTGGACACAGCCAATGCAAAAGAACTGCACCAGCTTTTCTTTGATTTACGTAAGCAGTTTCAGCAAACCTTTTTAATTGTTACCCATAACGAAGATCTAGCACAGTTAAGCGATAGGGTATTGCAGATGAAGGATGGAAAAATTGTCTGAACTGGGATGGATAGGAAATATTGGGATGTTTGGGATATAACCATCTAACTCATCTCCAAATATCACAGTTCAGACGATGCCCAATAGAATTACAGAACCCTGAAGAGTGCGACGCAACAAAAGCTTCCTTGTTATTCCGTCCGCTGGTTACCAAAAAATAAAACACAATAGCACCCAATAGTTACCTCTGTGCATCACGATAACTCCAAACCCCAAACTCCAAACCCTCCTACCTTTGCCGCCCATGAGCAAGCTGCCCCACGATGATATAAAACCGTTTTCAAATGAAGGTTCCAAAAAAACGCAGGTGAGCGAAATGTTCGACAACATCGCCCCACGCTACGATTTTATGAACCGGTTTTTAAGTGCGGGCATTGATGTGTACTGGCGCAAAACAGCCATCCGGCTTTTTAAAAAAGATGCCCCGAACATTTTATTGGATGTTGCTACCGGCACTGCCGATATGGCTATAATGGCGGCAAAAATGTTGGCACCGCAAAATATCGTCGGCATTGATATTTCGGAGGGCATGCTCCATATAGGCCGCCAAAAAATTGCTAAACAAGTTCTGCAGACAAAGATTGACTTGTACAGCGGCGACGGCGAAACAATAAATTTTGGCGATGATACGTTTGATGGCGTGATGGTGGCTTTTGGCGTTCGCAATTTTGAACACCTGGAAAAAGGCCTGCAGGAGATAGCAAGAGTGCTTAAACCTGGTGCGCAATTGGTGGTTCTGGAATTTAGCAAACCAAAGACTCCCGGTATAAAACAATTTTACAATTTATACATGGGCGTTGTTGCACCGCAAATGGCAAAATGGTTCAATCAGAATAAAAAAGCTTACCAGTACCTGAACCAATCAGCTAAAGCGTTTCCAGATCGTCAGCATTTTATTGACATATTAAACAAAACAGGTTTTTCCAATACCTATTATAAATCTCTCAGTTTAGGAATATGTTGTATTTACAGTGCAAGAAAACCGGTGGATTAAGAAACGTATTACTTGGGGTTTTGCTTTGCTTTTCGGCCACCGGTTATGCGCAACGCGACCTGAACATGGAGGACCATGATTATAAGGCCTACTACTTTGGTATTTCGCTTGGCTTCAACCGGGGCTCTTTTCATTCAGAACTTCACCCCTCTTTCCTGGCCCAGGATAGCATTTTAACCGCAGAACCTACATGGTCGGCAGGGTTTAATTTAGGCTTATCGGCAACTGCCCGTTTAACCAAACGCTTGGAGTTACGCTTTAACCCGCAACTCATTTTTACCGAAAGAAACATTCAATATAACCTGCGGTACCCGGAGCCTATTGACAATGCTTACACAGTTCAAAAGAAAGTAGAATCTGTAATTACTTCTTTCCCCTTTCAGCTTCGTTTCCTGTCAGATCGTATCGGCAACTTTAGAGTGTATATGATGGGAGGAGCGAAAATTGATATGGACCTGGCCTCTAATGCACAAAGCCGCAAGGCTGATGATATGATAAAAATCGGGCGGATGGATTATGGCGTTGAAGCTGGTATTGGCTTTAAATTTTATTATCCAAGTTTTATACTGGCGCCGGAAATTAAAATCAGTAATGGTCAACGCAATCTTCATAGCCGTGGCGAAAGCTTAAACTATTCCCGTGTGCTTGGGGATATGCGGTCGAGGATGGTTGTGTTTACGATTCATTTGGAAGGGTAAGTCAATTTGGGGTTTGGAGTTAGTGGTTTAATGTTCTTTAGTTCAATCTTTCATTTTTTCGTTTAATATTCTTCTGCTTTTGTACCAGGCAACAATGCTACTATCAGGCGTCTGTTGCGTCGCACTCTTTTACATTCTTATCGCTATTCAGCATTGTGCAAACTTCTTTTCTATGGCCTAATGTTTTCGGAAATATGCGGTTTGGCTCAAGCCCATACCAACTAACCAGCATCGCTCTTTATCCCCATGCTAAAGCAGCGGGGCAATATTAAAAACCTTCACAGTCTCAACCCTTGCCTTGCTTCTTTGCGCCTTTGCGTGAAACCCTCCAACCCTCTTAAAATTCAAAATCCCTTCGGTGCATATTCCAGCGGATGCCGGCATAAATAACCACAGTATTTTTTTCAGCCACATTCTTCAATGCGCTTTGCGTGCGGTAAACGGCATTTGCTTCTACAAAAAAATTGGGCTTTAATTCATAAGACAATAGCAAAGAGCCATAGCCAATTTTAGACAACCCGCCTTCTCCTACTTCAAAGCCATAATCAAACGGACGCAAAACATTTGGAAGAAAAATATTAGAGCCATAATTGGCTGCACTCGTATCTCTACCTTGCTTGTAATAAATAAGTTTTCCCTGCACTAATAATTTAGGAACCGGCTGGTAACGAACCACGCCAATCACCTCATTAAAATTAGCTCCTAACGGGTGCGCCAGTGGCTGATTGTAATGCGTATAGTTAGCAAGGGAATCGTCATGCGAATAAGTAAAAGGCCGCACCCGGTTCCACTCTGCCTGAACATCAAGGTTTGATATACCAAAAGCATCAATATATTTTGCACCTAGCTGGTAGCCGAATTTATTGCCCCACCATTTTCTCTTCAATTCATTAAGCTTTAATTCATCTAACAACACTTGTCCGTAAACCTGGAAATGCTTGGCAATATTGGCCTTTACATCCAAGCCAGCTACTGCATTATCTGGACTGCCGTTTTGCTGTTCTGCAGAGCGGTAGAACATAACCGGGTTCAGGTATCCAAATTCAAAATGATCGCGGCGGCCAAAAACAATACCTTCAAACAAGCCAACATTCAACCACTTTGTTACCGATACATCAAGGTGATGCATGGCCGCATATTTCTTTCCAAGAAGCTGGTCTGCCCCACGCCGGTAAGCATTTACCAGCTCCATAAAAAGCGTCTGGTAATTAAACTTCCAGATGCGTGCATTCAGTTTCAAAAACAAAGCATTGTTAGCAAAATCGCTGAGGAATAAGCTGCGTTGCCCATTGCCTATAAAATTTTTATCGTATCCAAAAGTTATGTCAATGTATTTAGCGGCATTAAAGCTGATGTAGCCACGGGCATCAAAATAATCGTAGCCGCTGCCTTTAAATT
Source organism: Flavisolibacter sp. (assembly GCA_028288675.1). GTDB lineage: Bacteria > Bacteroidota > Bacteroidia > Chitinophagales > Chitinophagaceae > Flavisolibacter. The sequence continues at coordinate 12,226 of JAQBNG010000137.1, forward strand.
CTTTATAGTAGCCTTGTCCGGGAACAGCCTGCCTGTCGCTTACCCACTGCCGCACATACTCCGGGTCACGTTCCTGGTTATCGGTGATATAAACCGCAAATCCAATTTTATTGGCGATGTTGCCCCGCAATGTAATGCCACGGGTATTTAAAAAAAGATGCTCGCTGCTTTCTTTTTCCTTACCAACTACGTATTGAAAAACAGGATTGATAACGAGGAAAAAATCTTTGGCGTTCACCTCGTAAAAATTAGCAGGAGTTTTATAAAACTTTTTAAGAAAAAGCTTTTTGCTTAGTATAGAATCTCTTCCATCAGCATACTCAATATTGCTTGCCCGCAATGTGTATAAATTATAAGCATCTACTTTTGAAAGGGGTGTAATTGAACTTAATTGCTGTGTGGCAGGAATGTATTGTTTGCGGCTGAAAGGTTTTGTTTTCGAAAAATTTAATATAGAATCTGTTCCGGCTTTTATCTCTAATCGTTCCAGTAGTATATTTTCTTTAGCGCCTTGCGGCAGAAAAGTAGTTTGTGAAAAAGAAGCAAGAGGAAAGAAAAATAATAAAAACAGTGTCTTAAAAAGACCCTTTAGGGATTTAGGGTAACGTCTTTCTTTATATTGCATAGGAGCTTGTAATTTAATTTTTTAAGGGATGCAAAAATACCTGATTAAGAATATCAACATCGTAAACGAAGGCGGCATAGTAACAAGTGATGTGCTAATTGATGGCGAACGTATAAAAAAAATCGCTGCCAACATCACCGTTGATTCAAAAGTGACGGAGATTGATGGTGAAGGCAAGTATTTACTGCCTGGCGCTATTGACGACCAGGTGCATTTCAGGGAACCGGGCTTAACGCACAAAGCAACAATTTATACAGAATCAAAAGCGGCTGTTGCGGGCGGCGTTACTTCTTTTATGGAGATGCCCAACACTATACCGGCTGCACTTACACAGGACCTGCTGGAAGAAAAATACGCCACCGGCGCTGCAAGCTCTTTGGCTAATTACTCTTTCTTTATGGGCACATCAAACAATAATGCTGATGAAGTTTTAAAAACAAATGCAAGAAAGAAAGACATCTGCGGAATAAAGATTTTCATGGGTGCTTCCACAGGAAATTTGCTGGTAGATAATTATCTCACTATTGATAAAATTTTCCGGGAAAGCGAAGTACTAATTGCAACGCATTGCGAAGAAGAAAGCATCATCAAACAAAACTATCAGGCCTTAAAAGGGCTTAAAGAGGTGCTTGAACCATCCGACCATCCAATTATCCGTGATGAAGACGCTTGTTTTGAATCTTCTTTCAAAGCGGTTCAACTCGCCAAAAAACACAATACCCGGTTGCATATCTTACACATCTCCACAGAAAAAGAGTTGCAGCTTTTCACCAATTTATTTCCAACAAAAGAGAAAAGGATAACTGCGGAAGTTTGTGTGCATCATTTGCACTTTACAAGCAATGACTATGAAATCTTAGGCGATAAAATCAAATGCAACCCGGCAATAAAATCGCCCAATAATAAAGAGGCTTTATGGAAGGCTTTGTTAGATGACAGGTTGGATATTATTGCAACCGATCATGCACCGCATTTAATTACAGAGAAGGAACCACCCTATGAACATGCCCATGCAGGTTTGCCATTGGTACAGCATTCAGTGTTGTTGATGTTATATTATTTTAAACAGGGAAAGATTTCTTTAGAAAAGATGGTTGAAAAGATGAGTCATGCTGTCGCCGATTGCTTTCAAATAAAAGAGAGGGGCTACATAAGAGAAGGATACTTTGCTGATCTGGTAATTGTTGATTTAGCTGAACAAACTACTGTTTCAAAGGAGAATATTTTATACAAATGCGGATGGAGCCCATTGGAAGGCGTAACTTTTCCTGCAGCCATTACGCATACATTCGTGAATGGAAACATTGTTTATGAAAATGGAACCACTGATGACTCTTATAAAGGAATGCGATTAACCTTTGAACGGTAATCATAACAATCCATCAAAAATCCGGACAATCCGCGGTCATGCAAATAGATAAAATCACTTTTAACGACATTTCCATCTTTCATGCCGAAGAAGAATCTTCTATTTTTTACAAACTCGATTTCACAAAAACCATTGGTGGCAGAGAGTGGCTGCGCCGTTTTTTTTCGGAACCCCACTCCGACCTGAAACGCATACTCGGCACGCAAAGCATTATTAAAGCCTTGTTACTTCGTCTGCATGACTGGCCGCCGGAAATTACCAATGGCACCATCATCATGATGGACAAATTCCTGGATTACAACTTTGATCCCATCCCGGAAAGCCAGAACGCCTTCAATAGCTTTTCGTATAAAATTTTACATAGCGCCGATTACTCAATGTTGAAATATTCGGTAAAACATTTTGGCGATTTTTTTCGTGGCCTTAAAAAGCTGCTCAACATTTTTGTTGACACCGAACTGCCGTCCAACCTTCATTTTCATATAGAGCGCATGCTGCAAATAATGAAGCAGGAACCTTTGCGTAGTCTTGCCGTCACCGATTCGAAAGAAGAACTTAGTATTCAGCAAAACCTTTACTACGCATATCATTTCAGGGTGCATCACAAAAACGATCTGCTTGAACTAATTGATATTTTCAGCCGCCTTGAGGCCTGGTATTCTATGGCAGTGGCGGTGAAAACCTTAGACCTCCATTTCCCGCAATTTATAGAGCAGGAGGAACCGTATTTTAAAGCAGAAGGCTTGTATCATGTGCTGCTGCAAAAGCCGGTGGCCTATGACCTGGTTTTACAACCTAACGAAAATTTTTTGTTTCTCACCGGTGCTAACATGGCAGGAAAAAGTACCATGATAAAAGCCGTTGGCTCCGCGGTTTTTTTGGCACATATTGGGATGGGCGTTCCGGCCCGCAGTATGCAACTTTGTTTGTTTGACGGCCTGCTTTCCAACATCAACGTATCGGACAATATTGCTAAAGGAGAAAGCTATTTCTTTAATGAAGTACAGCGCATTAAGAACACCATCTATAAAATTAATGACGGTAAAAAATGGCTGGTGCTGATTGATGAATTGTTTAAGGGAACGAATGTGCAGGATGCTATGAAATGTTCTTCAACCGTAATTAAAGGGTTGATGAAAATTAAAAATTCCCTGTTTATTTTATCAACCCATTTATATGAAATTGGTGAGGAGTTGAAACCCTACCCAAATATTTCTTTTAAATATTTTGAAACTACTGTTACCGATGACCAGTTAGCGTTCAGCTACCAGTTAAAAGAAGGCATCAGCAATGATAGAATTGGGTATGTGATTTTACGGAGAGAGAAGGTGGTGGAAATGTTAGAGAGGCTATAACACGAATTTTAGAACACAGATTACACGAATCGAATACTAAAACTCTTATGAAAATAAGTATCGCCTTTGTCCTCTTATTTCTAACTAAGGTTACCTCAGGGCAGTCTATTGATGTAGTTCACTATTTATATACGATCAATGTCAATGATAGAAACGATTCAATTTATGGATCAGCAACTATCATCTTCAAAAACACTAGCGATAAAACTGAAGTCCAATTCGATCTTTCATCAATAAACTCTGAAGGAAAGGGAATGTATATTGATACGATACAAAATACCAAAGAAAAAAAAATACACTTCAAACAGGAAGCAGATAAAGTAACTGTTTTCTTAACTGAAGCACTGAAGGATACCCTACAACTTGTTTTAATTAATTATAGAGGAATTCCAAAAGACGGTTTAATTATATCTAAAAACAAATATGGCGACCGGACTTTCTTTGCTGATAACTGGCCTAACCGTGCCCACCACTGGATTCCATGCAATGACAGGCCAGACGATAAAGCCTCGTTCGAGTTTTATGTTACTGCTCCATCGCATTATAATGTGATTTCGAACGGATCAAAAGAAGTAGAAAAAGAAATTGGAAATGGAATCAAACTTACACATTGGAAAGAAGACACTCCACAACCAACAAAAGTGATGGTGATTGGCGTAGCCAGGTTTGCAACAAAAACATTTGCTGATAGCCCGAAGGACATTCCAATTAGTGCATGGATATATCCGCAAGACAGCACAAAAGGGTTTTATGATTATGCGTTAGCACCGGAGATAGTAAAATTCTTCTCTAATTACATTGCACCATATCCTTATGAAAAACTCGCCAACGTACAATCAAAAACCATCTTTGGCGGAATGGAAAATGCCTCTGCTATTTTTTATGCAGAAAGCTCTGTAACGGGCGATAGAAGCTCAGAAGATTTGATGGCACATGAAATTGCGCACCAGTGGTTTGGCGACATGGCATCAGAAAAATCCTTTGCACATGTATGGTTAAGCGAAGGCTTTGCTACTTACTTTACCAATCTTTATTGGAAGGCCAAATATGGCAAAGACGCAATGATAAGAAGGTTACAAAAAGACCGGGAAGAAGTAATCCTTTTCGCCAAAACATCAACACACGCCGTTGTTGATTCAACCAAAGATTTAATGTCGCTGCTTAATGCAAACAGCTATCAAAAAGGTGGCTGGGTATTGCACATGCTTCGCAGTGAAGTCGGCGATACAACGTTTCAAAAAATCATTCAGAGTTATTACAATCAATACAAAGGCAGCAATGCTGATACAAGAGATTTTGAAGCGGTAGCCGAGAAAATTTC
>JAQBNG010000151.1 GCA_028288675.1 Flavisolibacter sp.
AGCCCGCCAAATGGTGAAAGAGGGCGCCCTGGGAAAGATCAGGAAAATTATGGTGGAGTATCCGCAGGGATGGCTAAGCAAGTTATCCGAAAGGGAAGGCAATGCACAAGCTGCCTGGAGAACCGACCCAACCAAATCGGGGAAATCAGGTGCTATGGGTGATATTGGCACTCATGCTGCTCACCTGGCAGAATATATATCGGGTTTAAAAATCACAAAGCTTTGTGCTGATCTAAACATAATGGTAGAAGGCCGAGCCTTAGATGACGATGGAGCTGTCTTACTAAAGTTTGATAACGGCGCAGCAGGCGTTTTAGTAGCTACGCAAATTGCCGCAGGAGAAGAAAATGCACTGAAGATAAAATTGTATGGAGAGAAGGGTGGCCTGGAATGGGCGCAACATGAACCCAATACTTTGCTGGTAAAATGGTTGGATCAGCCAACGCAAATTTTGCGGGCAGGTTCTAATTACACGGCTTTTTTATCTTCTTATGCAACGCAGGCTTGCCGTACGCCGGGTGGCCATCCCGAAGGTTACCTGGAAGCCTTTGGAAATATTTATAGAAACTTTGCTAAAACCTTAAGTGCAAGATTAGAAGGCACTGAACCGTCAAAAGAAGCGTTGGATTTTCCTGGAGTGGAAGACGGTATCAGGGGCATGGCATTTATAGATAATGTTGTCGCCTCTGCACAATCGGATAGGAAGTGGACGGAGTATATAGTATAATAGATTCAAGTAACACATTGGCATTTTAATAGTTCTTTGGTTACCGGCTTTTGTACAACTATGAAGCGACAGTGGCGACGCTCCGTTGCCGCTGCGCTACTTCAGAAATGCTATTGTGCGTTAGGGTTGTTTGTCATCCCGACGCAGGAGGGATCTTTGAACTGTTATGTAAACGACAATAGTAAAAAGGAAAACTGATGGCAGCATTCATCAAAACACAATGCACAGCTCCCTCGTTCCTCGGGATGACAAGGACAAGGACGAGTGTTTATGATGGCAGCCAGATTGAATGTTTGGAGAGTAGTTATATAGCGTTCAATAGAATTACAAACCGTACAAGAGTGCGACGCAACAGACGCTTAATAGTAGCACCTCCGCTCAGTACATAAAAAATATTTATTCAACAATGAAAACAATAAAAGGACCGGGTATTTTTCTTGCGCAATTCTTAGGCGATAAACCACCATTTAACGACATGAAATCTATTTGCCGGTGGGCGGCAGATTTAGGTTATACAGGTGTACAAATTCCAACATGGGATGCCCGTTGTATTGACCTGCAAAAGGCAGCAGAAAGTAAGACATATGCGGATGAACTAAAAGGTACTATTAATGAGATTGGATTAGAAATTACGGAACTCGCTACACACCTGACAGGACAGCTAGTAGCCGTGCACCCTGCGTACGATAATTTGTTTGATGCTTTTGCTCCCGATGTGGTAAAGAACAACCCAAAGGCAAGACAGGAATGGGCGGTGCAACAAATGTTATATGCAGCAAAGGCTTCACAAAACTTAGGCTTAACTGCTTGTCCTACTTTCAGTGGTTCCTTATTATGGCATACGTTTCACCCATGGCCGCAACGACCTGCGGGGTTAGTTGAAGAAGGCTTTAAGGAATTGGCAAAGCGATGGCTTCCTATCTTAAATGCTTTTGATGAAGTTGGCGTAGATGTGGCGTATGAAATTCATCCCGGCGAGGATTTGTTTGATGGCGTTACCTACGAAATGTTTTTGGAAAACGTCAACAATCATCCACGTGCCTGCCTGCTTTACGATCCTTCTCACTTTGTATTGCAGCAGTTGGATTATATAGCTTACATAGATATTTTTCATGACCGCATAAAAGCTTTTCATGTGAAGGATGCGGAGTTTAATAAAACCGGCAGACAGGGAACCTTTGGGGGTTATCAAAGCTGGTTAAACCGTGCAGGCCGTTACCGTTCGCCGGGCGATGGACAAGTGGACTTTAAAACTATCTTTAGCAAGCTAACGCAGTATGGATACGATGGTTGGGCAGTGATGGAATGGGAGTGCTGCATCAAGCATCCCGAGGATGGAGCAAAAGAAGGAGCGCCGTTTATTCAGTCGCATATTATCAGGGTAACCGATAAAGCCTTTGATGATTTTGCAGGAGCCGCTGCTGATGAAGAAAGCAATAAAAGAATATTAGGCATTATATAAAAACTAAAAAACTATCTGGTAATGAAAAAAACGATTGTAGTACTCGGTATGATGGCAGCCATGATAAGCTGCGGAAGCAATGAAACAAAAACAGCGGAAGGCGGCTCTGCGGCAACTGAAAATAAGCCTGCTGACCTGTCATCAAATCCTGATTATCAAAAAGGGCTTGCCCTTATCGGTAAAAGTGATTGCCTCACCTGCCATAAGGTTTCAGAAAATTCAACAGGTCCGGCCTATGTTGCTGTAGCAAAAAAATATGCAGGCCAGCCCGGTATAGAAGATTCGCTGGCGCAAAAAATAATTAAAGGCGGCAGTGGAGTCTGGGGCAGTATTCCAATGACACCGCATCCGCAAATTTCGCAGGAAGATGCTAAAGCCATGGCAAAATATGTATTAACCTTAAATGAACAATAATGTATAAATTTTGTGTTTTAATAGCAGCATCGGCTTTATTATCGTGCTCCACATCAAATAAAACAACTATGCAGACAACCGATGAACACCCGGCAAAAAATGAGGATGGCTTTGTTGCTCTTTTTGATGGAAAATCAACTGCCGGCTGGCATTCACATAAAAAAACCACAGCCGGTAAAATCTGGAAGGTGGAAAATGGCGCCATTCATCTTGACCCGGCTGTAAAAAAAGAGGCGCCCTCCGAGGGCGGAGACCTGGTAACAAACGAAGAGTATGAAAATTTTCACCTGAAGCTTGACTGGAAAATTTCTCCCAAAGGCAACAGCGGTATCATCTTTTTTATAAATGAAGACCCGAAATATAACAACACCTACGAAACCGGTATGGAGATGCAGGTTTTAGATAATGGTACTCCTACTTCGTTGGGTCATTCCGATGCTAAAATTTATACCCACCGTGCCGGCGATCTTTATGATTTAATGGCTGCAAAAGACGCGGCAAAACCTGCCGGTGAATGGAATACAGCGGAGATAGTAGCCAACAAAGGGAAACTTGATTTTTATTTAAATGGGCAACATACGCTTTCCACTAAGCTATGGGATGATAACTGGCGCAATATGATTGCTATAAGTAAATTCAAAAGCATGCCCGGCTTTGGTAAGTTCAATAAGGGAAAAATTTCTTTGCAGGAACATGGCGATGAAGTATGGTTTAAAAATATTATGATCAAAAAATTGTAATCATTTTCGTATCTGAATATTTTTATAAAGGGCCTCTGCAACGGGGCCCTTTTCTTATTCATACACCTGGAGCTTAAATGTCCAGGCAATATATAATGAACAAGAGATAAAACATTGAGTACTTCTTTGAACCAGGCGGACGAATATCTATTTAGCCCACTTGCGTCGCACCCTTTTACGTTCTTATCGCTATGCAGCAATTTAATCGCAGAAAACAGGAGAAGCAGAGTTAAGCAGTAAAAGCCCATTGTGTACTTCGTGGATCTTTGTACGCTTTGTGTTCCTAAAAACTTTGTTTTTTCAACCTGTCTTTTCTTTGCTTCTTTGCGCCTTTGCGTTAAACCTTCTGCATGCGAAGCCAGTGCTCTGTAGAAACATTTCTTAGCGGTAAAAGATCTAACTACTTATTATTCCTGGTGCATCAATTTCAACAAAGAGACTTACCTATTTCATCAAAACTGCAGTTATCTTTTTCAGTTCTTAATCACCTCTTACTCCAAAAAAATTTGAAGCCTGCCTATTAATAAGTCAGTAATCGCTTTTAATGATTTGAATTTTTAAGTGTAACCACGTATCGCAAAATGTTTTTACTTGTTGTCCTTGTTAAACATTTAAGAAACCAACTGGCACCTATCAAGCACCCTCTACTTTTGCTCACTTTTTTAACAAACTCAGTCTTATGAAGAAAATCAGAACCCTCTTATTAATTGGATTAGTATGCATGACGCAATTCCTTTATGCGCAAAGCCGGGTTACCGGAAAAGTTATTGGAGAAAACAACCTGCCTCTGGCCGGAGCTACGGTTAATGTAAAATCTACAAATACAAATGTGGTGACAGATGCGGCTGGAAATTTTACCGTCACCGCACCCGCCAATAGTACTTTAGTGATTTCTTATTCAGGTTATCAAACACTTGAAAGAACCCTTACCGGTACGCAAATGGATAATATAGTTATTGTACTGCAGCCTGCTGAAAGCGCCTTGACGGAAGTGGTAGTTACTGGTTATACAACACAAACACGAAGGCAATATACTGGCTCTGTAAACAGGATCTCTGGTGCCGACGTAGCCCTTCAACCCATTGCCTCCCTGGAACAATTGCTTCAAGGCAAATCTCCAGGCTTGCTTATTCAATCGCAAAGCGGTCAGCCCGGCTCGGCAGCTTCTGTAACTATCCGTGGTAAAGGCTCTGTACTTGGTGGCACGCAGCCGTTGTTTATTATTGATGGAATAGAGGTAACCGCTGCGGATTTCCAGGGATTAAACCCGGCTGATATTGAAAGCTATAATGTGCTGAAAGATGCTGTTACCACATCGCAATATGGTTCCCGTGGTGCAAACGGCGTTATTGTAGTCACTACAAAAAGAGGTGCTAATGGAAAAACGCGTTTTACGTATGATGTGCAATATGGCGTGCAGTACTTACCTAAAAACAAGCTGGCACTAATGACCTCCGCTCAGCATCTCGACTATGAAACGAATTACGACAGGCCAATATATGGTCTCAACCCATTTGGCTGGTCAGCGGGAGATATTGATAGTCTTTCTAAACTTAACCCCAATTGGGAAGGTGCCGTTTTTCAAAAAGCAAAAACACAGCAACACATTTTAAGCGCAAGCGGTGGTAATGAAAGAACCAGATTTTTTATTTCGGGTTCAATTTTTAAACAGGACGGTTTGGTTCGTACTACTAATCTTAACCGCTATACCGGAAGAGCCAACCTGGATCATACTGCTGGTAACCTGAAGATCGGTCTTTCCACTAGTGTTGGATATTCGGAGCGTTCGGGCACTGACGAAAACGATAACGTTATTACTACACCATTAAATGCTTTTCGCTGGACACTTCCTTACATCACTCCTTATTCATCCGACGGAAGCTTTAATCTTGATGACCCCGGGGGCAACCCAAATCCTTTGCCTGATTTGTTTTTAAATACCAATCGCAATAAACAAATAAAAGCGGTGGGAAGCATTAGCCTTGAGTACAGGCTTCCGTTTGTAAGAGGATTAAGTGTGCGAACCTTGTGGGGTGCTGATTTTACAGACAATCAAAATGAGAGATACACCGATATTAAGACACAGGCAAACTCTGTTGTGCCCGGCGGACAAGGCGCTATTAACAGCAATACACTTCGGCGCACCCGTTATACCGGCACCACTTCTATCAACTACGAGAAAAGGGTTGGTGACCATAACTTCGGCGGCGGCCTTTTTACCGAGATTGTTAACCGTACAACAAACAGTACAACCTTTACCGGGTATGGTTTATCTGGCCCGCTTAAAAGCGTATCCGGCATTACCCCGGGCACCACTACCAACCGATTTATTCCTAATGTAGGCGGTACAAGAAATGGGGATGCACTGGTGTCTTACTTCTTTATTGGCAACTACGATTACAAGGGCAAATACTTTGTAAACCTTACCGGCCGCCGCGATGGAAGTTCAAGGCTGGCCGAAGGAAATAAGTATGTTAACTATGGTGGTGCGGGCCTGGGCTGGCTGCTTACTTCCGAAGATTTTATGAAGGGCCAGAAGGCCTTCAACACCTTGAAATTAAGAGCAAGCTACGGGTCTGCAGGTAATGCAAGCATTGGCGATTCTTATGAAGCGTTTGAGCAGTTTGGTAACGTTTCTTACAATGGTATCGGCGGGTTGGTACTGATCAACCTTAAAAAGCCAAACCTTACCTGGGAAACAAGGCGTACTGCCAATGTTGGAGCGGAGTTCACCATGTTCAATAACCGCCTTACCGGAAGCGTAGATGTTTATAGCGCCAATACAGCCGGCCTTTATCTTAACAGGCAAATTTCTTCCACCAATGGAGCCAATAGTATTACAACCAATTTAGGGAAGCTTAAAAATAATGGAGTAGAAATAGCATTAGGGTATGATGTAATAAAATCAAAAGATGTAACTGTAAATATCAATGCTAACTGGACGAGCAATAAAAGCGAGATACTGGCGCTTGATGGCAACGATGAAATCATTGGCGGCATCAGCATTAACAGGGTTGGCGAAAGGGCAAACAGTGTTTATTTAGTGAAATACGCAGGTGTAGATGCGGCTACAGGTGATGCGCTTTACCTGAAGCGTGATGGCAAAACAACAACCAGCGTTTACGATCCGAATGATGCGGTGATTACGGGTTCTTTTGACCCGAAAGGATTCGGAGGTTTTGGAACAACTATTTCATTTAAAGGCATTGAGCTTTCTGCTTTATTAAATTATCAATACGGCTACAGTGTTTATAACCAGGGAAGATCAGATGTGGAGAATCCTCAATACTGGTACTCTGGCTTAAACGCTGATCTGATGCGTGAATGGAAACAGCCAGGTGATGTTACTGATATACCCTCTGCCTTCAGCGACTTTCAAAATGCTACAACAAGGTTCCTGGAAAAGGGTGATTTCCTTCGCCTGCGAAATGTGATGCTTAGCTATAACTTGCGGCAATCGCTTACCAATAAATGGAAGCTGACCGGCATCAGGTTTTTTGTGCAGGGGCAAAATCTTTACACCTGGCATAGCTTCAAAGGTTATGATCCTGAAATATCAACCGGTGCGCTTACCGGTGCGCAGTACCCTGCACTACGTGCAGTAACAGGTGGCGTTAGTATTGGTTTCTAAACACTCAAAAATTATTTAAATGAAAAGGCTTCTTCAAAATATTTCTATCCTTATTTTTTCCGGTGCTGTGCTGGTTTCGTGCAGCAAAAAAATTGAGCTCGAACCAACGAATACGGTAAATGGCGATAAGTTCTTCACCACAATTGACGATTATGATTTTGTGCTTACAGGCGCTTACAGCCGGCTAAAACAAAATAGCCTTTACAGTGGTGTAAACGGTGGCAGTATCTTTCTTTCGGCAGTAGATGTGGCTGCGGATAATTTTTATACCGGTGGTGATAATTTAGGGGCATTGAACGGCATGTTCCGGTGGAATTATACGGCTGATAATGATGGCGTAAAAGGCGCATGGGATGCAGCATATAAAGTAATTCAGCAAGCTAATTTATCGGTAAGAGGCATTAATCGCTTCAGGGGAGAAAGTCCTGAAAAGGTAAACCGTATCGAAGGGCAGGCAAGAGCGTTGAGAGCTTTTATGCACCTGGAGATCCTTCGGTGGTGGGCACCTGACTACGACCGTAATTCGGCAAGCTTAGGCATACCCTATGTTGATGCGTTTGACCTTGAGCAAATGCCGGCAAGGCCTACTGTAAAACAGACGTATGATAAAATGGAGGCCGACCTGAAAGCGGCAAAAGCGATGCTTTCAAATGTTGATGTGCCGATACAATCAGTGACATCAATTGCCGGTACCGGCAGGGCTTATATGGATAGTCTGGTAGTAAACGCAATACTGGCAAGAATGTACCTCTATGCCAGCCAGTTTGATAGCGCTATTAAATACTCAACCTATGTCATCAATGCCAGGCCGTTAGCAACTGCCACTGAGTTTCCTTTAATATGGCAGGATGCTACTACCAGGGAAGTGATTTGGTCTGTTAACTACCAAACTATTGATGCACCGCTTGCAAGGGAGATTTATCGTCCTGCAAGTGCTGCTGCCAACGACGAAGTAAGCTGGATACCTGTAACTGCTTTAGTTAATTCTTATACTGGAACCGACGTAAGGAAACCGGCATATTTCGTTACCCGCAATGGCATCACTGTTATCAATAAATACTTTGCTAAAGCTGGTATCACAAGGCCCGATGGCATAGTAAATTTTAAAGTATTTCGTACAGCCGAAATGTATTTGATCAGGGCAGAGGCTTTAGCCCGCAAAGGTGGGTTTGATATTGCTGCACTAGCTGATTTGAACATTTTGCGTGCTGCCCGTAATGCTCCAACAGGTTCTGAAACCGGTACCGCTTTACTCACCTCAATTGCTACAGAAAGAAGAAAGGAACTGTTTATGGAAGGCCACCGCTTTTTTGATCTGAAACGTACCGTAAGAACGGTTAACCGCATACAGGATTGCAGCAGTTACTGCACGTTGTTGCCGGGCAACAGGGCATGGGCGTTGCCTATTCCTCAAACAGAAATCATTGCTAATCCGAATATGAAACAGAACCCGGGTTATTAAATAAGCTACGGGTTAACGGAAACTTAGTGCTTTTTAGAAATGGTACCAGTATGTTTTAGCCAGGCAATGCAAGCTGCCTGGTTTTTTTATTTTAGTGAGGTTTCATTTACTATCAGGTTGAGGATTTTTTAAGCCTGAAGGGCTTGAATTTGAATAGCCGCAGGTATAGCCGGTGGCTCATTAAGGTAGTGAGTTTATACAACCCTGAAGGGGTTGAACTTCGTTGCAGTTGTTCAACCCCTTCAGGTTGCCCTTATTATCCTCACCACTTTACCCTGGGTTGTACCCAGGGCTATTCATATTGAAGCCCTTCAGGCTTCTGCTTACGGTAGTATTATCTTGATAGCGGCTTAATGTAAAGACAATAAAAAGGCAGATAGTAGAAACTATCCGCCGAATGCTTTTTTAAAAATTAGAAGTTCTGGAGTAATGAGAACATTCCTCCGCACATGAGAATAGATACAAGTTCGATGATGTTTTCAATACATTTTTTTGTTTGTTACTGAAGCAGTAATATTTCCTGCTGAAGTATAAAAACAACATTTTAAATAGAATAGCACACAGTATCAGGTAGAAATTTTGACACCCGGTTTGTATGTTTTTTATCAAACAGTCTTATTATCTTATCAATAAAAAACGGTAACAGCGCCGCATTTCCTCATTTGCCAATTATCCATTGCAAACTGCTTACTTAGGCTGTTAACGCAATTGCCATTCATCAGCGATCTATTCTTATTTACACTTCATTAACACAGCGCTGTCTTTTTCTTTTTATATGATTCGGTAGGCAATAATCGTTCTTCAGGTTCAAAAATTATTGATTCATCCGTGTAAGAGAAACAGGCGCAACATCAAGTTCAAAACCCGTGTTGCCATTTGTCGTATTCCACTTTTTAAAGCTCTCCTGCGGTTCTAATTTGCTGTCACGATTCCTTCATCAATTAAATAAAAGTTATGAAAAAGATTTTGTTAACCCTCGTCATGGCAAGCATCACTTCGTTCACATTTGCTGCACCTCCCGTAAGTGAAAAGGTATTAAAGTTGTTTAAAGAAATCTATCCTTCAGTTCAGGATGCAAAGTGGTACGAATTTGAAAATTATTACCAGGTCTATTTTGACAGCGATAATGTAAAGTGCCGTATAAAATACGATTTTGACGGTAAGATCATCAGCACTATGCGTTATTATGGCGAAGGCATGGTTTGCCCTTTTTTAAAAGCGAAGCTGGCACAGAAATTTCCCGGCAAAAAAATATTCGGCGTTACAGAAATGACCTCAGACAACGAGATGACGTATGACTTTGTGTTGGAAGATGATAAAAGCTGGACACAGGTTAGATCAGATGCTACCGGGCAAATGTCGGTTACCCAAAAATTTAAGAAATCTGAGTGATTTGTCTTTTAAGACGGATACAAAAAAGCAGCGAGAATTTCGCTGCTTTTTTTGTTTCACACCATAAACAAATGTCGGTAAGTTATGAGAGAAGCCTTTGCTTTAGGTATTGCCTCCTCTTAACGAAATAACGTTTAATGAAGACCGACATATTGTTGCCACTTCTTTTATCAGATACCGTTTAAACTCTTTTTTTAATACTTCAATCAAATAAAATTATGGTTGGCAACCATAGCTCTTTTTTGTTGCCGCAATAGGCTAATTTTTATTGTCTGAACGAGAGGTAGCACTTACTTAAAGTGTGATGATTGCCGCTAAAATTTAACCACTGCCACTAAAGTACTGACAATGAAAAAAGGACTGCTTGTTTTACTGTGTACCATCTTGGTTACCTGTTTCTTTTCTTGTAAACAGGATAACGTTTTCGGAGGCATAGAGCCAAACACGGATCGTGTTATAGCGGAGTTTACCGATGCGGTGCAGGGAACAAACGTCTCGCATGATTTTTCTTCTGAACCCATTACGCTTGACCTTACGGAATTGCGGCTGAGCCCTCGTTCTGTAACCAACCATGCGACTAAAATTAAGGTGGTTGTAAATTCTACTGTTGTAACGGACTACAACGCAGTTAACAGTACAAATTATACCCCTGCGCCAGCTGCCGCGTTTTCGTTAACGCCGTCCGAATACGTTGTTACGCCAGAGCAGCGAAAGACAATGATAAGGGCAACATTGCGGCCTTCGGCTTTTTTGGACGCTCAGTATGCCGTTGGCCTTTCAATAGCCGAAATGAGTGATGGTGAAATAAGCGCAGTAGCGCACGATGTAATTGTTTTTATATCTATCAAAAATGAGTATGACGGCATCTATAGTTTGAAAGGATATTCTAACATTCCCGGTTCTCCTTATGTTGGAAACTTTACACTGCCCTGCGATGAAGAATTGGAGGTGGCAACATCTAGTGCGGCTTCTGTTTATTTAAGTCCTGCACAGCCGGTGTATTCAACCGGTTCATTCGCTTATATCTCTAACCTGTTGCCTGATTTTGCAGTTGATAAAGCCACAGGTAGAATAACGGCGGTTGCTGCCCGTATCGGCAGCCTCGCATTCATCTTTCCTTTTGATGCTTTGTATAACAGCCGTTACGATGCGGCTACAAAAACTATTTACGTTAAATATGGCATTGCGCCAGCCGGCTCGGGCAGGTATATTATTGATACGTTAACGTACTGTAAACCGCGGTAGTTAGTTTCAAGAATCGTAAGGCAGGTTGCCCGAAAAGTTATTTATATAGCAGCGGAATAAGGACTTTAAACCGGGCGTCTTTTCTTACAATTTCCAGGTCTTTGCCAAGAATAAGCCGGCAACGGTCTCTTAGATTTGAAAGACCTATTTTACTGCTGGGTGCATCATAGTTCTTTATGTTCAGCGTGTTTTCGACAGAGACCTTGCCATGCTCATAGCACACATTGATCAGGAGCGGTTCGTCGGCGGTAAACCCGTTATGCTTGATAGCGTTTTCAATTAATATCTGGATAGAAACTGGTAAGATGAAAACATTGTCAACATCGGTGAAGCCGGAGAAATTGATTTGAACTTCATTGGAATGACGGATCTCCTGCAGGTAAGCATAGTCTTGTGCAAAGCCAACTTCATCGGCAACGGAAACCAAATTTTTATTGCTGTTGAAAATAATGTAGCGGTGAACGTTAGCCAGTTTATTGGAAAACCGTTTTGCCTTTTCACTGTTCTCGTCAATTAAAAAAGCAAGCGTATTAAAGGAGTTGAAAATAAAGTGAGGATCAATTTGCTGCTTTAGCACTTCCAGCTCTTTCACCTGTTGTTGTTTGATGGATTGGCTGATTCTTTTTTCCTTTTCCAAATTCAAATGATATTGCTTTTTATACCGGGTGAAAAAAGTGAAACTTGTTTCGATGAAAGTGATGAGTAAGCAAAACCTGGCCGTTTGTAAAATATCGAATGGAAAAGGAAGTAAAAAATATAATAAGCCCAGGAAAAAAGAGTTAATGATAAGGCTTTGAGCGTAGAGAAGTACCGCTCCCCGCCTTGTGAAAAGGCTTCTTATGCTTCCGGCAAAAGCCTGGACCAGGAAGGATATAAAAACAATAACGAAAAGTAAAAAAACATCACTGCTTGTGTAAAGGCGGTTATCGAACAATAAAATACAGATGGAACCAGCGAAGGTTCCAAGGGTTAAGAAAAATATGTTTTCTTTTAAAGGTGATGAAGTAATTTGAAAGAGGGTCGCCATTAAAGCATGATTGGACAATCAAGATAGGGAGAGTTTAGAGTAGAAAAAAATTACAGGCTGCAATTGAAGTATGAATGAAAGTGTGAGGCGGCAGCTTGCCAATAAAATACAAAATGGAAAGTGGCTTTACAACAGCATCAGGCCATTTTCCCGCTTGTGTAAAAACGATAGGAGAGGACGCAAACTTTTATAAGATTTACAGCGCTGAATCACCGGGAATATTGTACAATGATAAAACTTGCTTTCTTCTTTTTGTGTACTTTTCTATGTGCGGACATAGTTTTGAGCCAAAGCTATTCGTTTAAAAATTATACTACAAATGACGGGTTGGTTCAAACCGACATTACCGATATTAAGCAGGATAAAAAAGGGAATATCTGGATAGGCACTAATGGGGGTATCTCAATCTTTAACGGCAAAAAGTTTACTAACTACGATGACCACGATTTATTACAAAGCCTGCGCATTAATGCCTTGCTCTGCGATAGTGCAGGTGTAATGTGGATAGCTACCAGTAATGGTTTATTAAAATATGAAACAGGCTTCGAGGTTTTTTTTAAGCCAAATGGTAATCGCAATAACCTGGTAACTTCCTTAACCCGTAACTCACAAAACCTGGTCTTGTTTGTTTGTAACAATGTTCTTTATCAAATAAAGAATAGGGGTCGTGTTGAGAGATACAACATCAATAAAAGCATTGAAAACAATGTGTCACTTGCGGCCTTTGACCGTGATGATAACTTATGGATTGTAACTACGGATTTAAAGGTTTATAAAAAAAGCTACAACATCATAACACCCATCCGCACTCCCTTTACGCCTGATGAAAAAAAGGGTGGTCTTGGCTTTATTAAAGTCCTTGGCAAGGAAGGAAACACGCCTTATTTCATAACAAATTTTGGAACGTTTTGGGCGAATGGGGACAGCCTGAATTATTTTACCGGCCAGTATCCACAATTCGCTAAAACAAGAGTCGGCTTTGCAACTTATGTGTTGGAAGATGATGACTCAACTGTTTGGGTGGGCGGCACTGTGGGCTTATCTAAATTATCGGGAAGTGGCGCCAAACGATTTACAAAGGAGAACGGGTTTACGGATAACTCAGTTAGCTGCCTGTTTACAGACAGGGAACGTAACCTTTGGGTAGGCTGCACTTACAACGGGATTTTTAAATTAAGCAATGAAGCCTTATTTCATTTAAAACCTCCTGACGAATCCATTGACCTGAACCACATCTCCGGTATTGTTCCTTTGCCTGGCGGAACAAGCTTGTTAAGCACCTGGGGAAAAGGCCTGTTTTCTTACAAAGGCGATTCTGTCACCCGCATTGCTTTTCCCTTCCCATACATCCGGTACATCAACTCTATGCTCACCGTGGGCGAACATACTTACATAGGTTGGTTTGGCAGGGGTTTATGGCGAATGAATAATAAGACCTTTAAAATGAGCCTTGTTCAAAATTTCGGGAAAGAAGAAGCCGTCGAAATAATGTTTAAAGTTGCCGGCAACCTGCTGGTGCAAACCCTTGATCAATCCTGTTATCTTACAGATTATGATTTTAAGATCAAAGCTTCAGCAAAGCTTCCCGAAGAGTACACTGTTACTGTTTTAAAAGATAAAATTTACAGGCTAAGTCCATTTGGGCAAGTAGATATGTTAGATAATAATCTGAAGGTGGTTAAGCAAAATATCTTTCCCGAGATTTCATCACGCATAACTGAACTTACCTGCTACCGGGATAACTTTTTAGTAGGCACATTTGGCCAGGGCTTATTTGTATATAACCAATGGGGTAAACTGCTAAAACGGATTGATAAAAAAAGTGGGCTGAATACCAACATCGTTACCTCTCTTTTAGTTGATGGAGCGCATTTATTTATTGGTTCTAATCTGGGACTGATAAGGGGAGATCTTCCTGATTTGAATAGCATAAAAGTTTTCAATGAAAGCGAAGGCATGTTTAATTGGGAATGCCGGCCGGGCGGTTTAAAAAAGCTGTCAAATGGCGGCATTATGATCGCCACTACAAACGGACCTTACATTTATTATCCTACCAAGGATATGGCTAATCAATATACTTCAGGTGTAATAACGGTTGCAGATTTTAAATATGGTCAACATTTACAAAAGCGTTTCGAAGTTTCTTCAGGCAGCATGCTTATTAACCTTCCACAGCCCATAGAATATGCTGACAATAATGTAACCATCACACTTAATGGCGTTTCGCAACGCAATCCCGATGGCATCAGGTATCATTACCAGTTAGCCGGCTACGACTCTATGTGGGTAACCACTTCAGACCCTGTTGTAGAGTGCACCGGCATGGAGCCGGGAAGTTATAAACTGAAAGCCTACATCAGCATCGGAAGCTTTACATCAAAGCCGGTGTTTCTTCATTTTTCAGTGGCAAAACCACTAAGTGGAAGGCTATGGTTCCAGGTGCTTTTAATTTTATTCTTGTCTGCTATTTGTTGGGGACTACTAACAATTGGAAACAGGATCTACCAGAAGTATATCCAAACTAAAATGGTAGGAAAACTGGAGTTGGATGTAGCGCTGAAGCAGCAGCTTACAGCTCAATCTGTTTCATTTGCCCGGCAAAACTACAAGGCCTTAAGCGATGCCTTAATAGAAGCGGGAAAAGAAAAAAATTTACATTACCTGGCGCCGGTGTTTTTGAAAGATATAAGTAAACGGATTGAGCTTTTATGGAAGAAGGATACAATGCCGTTAAATGAGTTTCATCAGTATTTCGATGACCTGTTATCGGACTATTCATCAGGGGCGAAGATCTATCATAAATCATCCGCCGAAGATTCTGGTATCCCAATGCCTGCAGCGTTTCACCTGCTTCAACTGTTTTCACTTTACCTGTTTATTGGCCTGCATGAAAATTGTGCGGCGGTATTTAGCCTTGACTCCGAAAATAAAAGCAACGGACAGGCATTGCTTCGTTTTTATACGGTTACCCATGTGGCAGGCGCCAGCAAAACATCTGCATACGATTTTTTAAAGGAAGCAATAAAAGGGCAAGTGCAAAACGGCGTTATAATAGATGTGATTGAAAACCTTGAATTCGGAAATATGATAATAGCTGAACTAACCCTGAACAACGACAACTAATTATGACAGTACTATTAGCAGAAGACGAACAAATTGCAGCAAAGCACCTGACTAATTTATTAGATGAGGTGGGCTTTACTTACGATGCTTTAGAGCTTGTGCGCAGTGTGGAGGAGCTAAGGCATTGGTTAAGCAGCAATCCCGAACCGGATCTTATGTTGCTGGATATTCAATTGAAAGACGGCGTATCACTACAAATTTTTGACGAACTGAAAATTTCAACGCCTGTGATCTTTATTACGGCTTATGATGAATATGCGATCCGGTCTTTTAAAGCTAATAGCCTTAATTATTTATTGAAGCCTTTGGATAAAGAAGAATTGCGAAAGGCGTTGAATAAATTTACTGAGATCGCAAGCTTTTATCATCAAAACCCGGGTCAGGTTAAGGGTGAAAAGAAAGAGCGGATCGTGGTAAAGAAAGGTGTATCGCGGCTTTCTATACCTATCAGTTCCATTGCCTTTTTTTATGCAGAAATGAAGCTGACTTTTGCCGTTGATTTTGAAGGCAGCCGTTACCTGCTCGATTATAACCTAAGCCAGGTAGAGCAGCAATTGGATAAGAAAGTTTTTTTCAGGGTAAGCCGGCAGATCATTGCCAATATTAATGCGATTAAAGAATTTAAGTCCATCGAATTTTCAAAGATTGAATTGTACCTGAATAAAAATAACTACATCAAAGAGTCCATCATCATCAGCCAGTTTACCGCCCCTGATTTCAAAAAGTGGATCAATAATTTGTAGGAGTATCAAATTATGCTTTTGTCATCGTCTTTTAAACCTGGTTGGTCCAAACCCCATACACATTCACAGACATCTATCCACGCTAAAAAAGCGGGCAATACAAGAAAAAGTCCGCATGCATTAAGTCGTTTCCTTATGCTTTGTCTTTTCCCTTTTCATTCATTTGCAGCTTTGCTTCTTTGCGCCTTTGCGTGAAACCTACTAAAGTTGCGAAGCAACTGCAAAGTCCTTTGCATGCAAGCTCTCTCCAATGCCAGCGCAAGCTTTTCATCAACTATTTTACCTGGTATTTTTTCTCATATCACCATTTCAATAACTCATTCTTTCTTTTTTATAAGTAACATTTTTAGCTACTGCTGCTAAACAGCAGTTGTACTAACTATGATGTCTTGAGCTTTAAAAAAGCCAATGTAAACGTATCAATCCGATGTGTTTCAGGATGCTGTTAAGCCTAT
Source organism: Flavisolibacter sp. (assembly GCA_028288675.1). Classification (GTDB taxonomy): domain Bacteria; phylum Bacteroidota; class Bacteroidia; order Chitinophagales; family Chitinophagaceae; genus Flavisolibacter. The sequence goes on from JAQBNG010000151.1 coordinate 16,422, forward strand.
TTAATAAACAGGCAAATCAAGATCTACAAACTCTGTTTTTTTAAAAATTTGAAATGTCCACTTATGATGTTTACCCCGCATAACAATGATTCATAAGCCAATCACGATTCTAAAATACCGGATGCGTTTATCAAGATCATTTCGCACCAAACCTGGATTGTTTTTATAGTCTCCAAAATTTAATTTATGATGAAGAAATTTTTTACACTGATCAGCCTATGTATTTTATGGGTACATGCTACTGCCCAGAACCGCACCATCACGGGCAGAATAACAGATGCCCAGGGTAATGGTATTCCGGCTTCTGTAAGTGCTAAAGGAACGGCCACCGGCACCACAACTTCAAGCGATGGAACCTTCAGGCTTGGCCTGTCCGCTAATGCAACAACACTTGTTGTTTCTGCAGTTGGCTATACTACCGCAGAAGTATCAATTGATGACAGAACAATAATTACTGTGCAACTGCAAACAGAAACCAAAGGAATGAGCGAGGTAGTAGTTGTTGCTTACGGTACTGTAAGAAAGGGCGCACTTACTAATTCGGTTTCGCAAATTGGTGCAAAGGAGCTGGAGAACCGGCCCGTCACAAATGTGCTCAGTGCTTTATCAGGCGTTGCGCCAGGTATTACCACCAACACAACAAACGGGCAGCCGGGTTCATCTCCTGCGGTGCGCATACGGGGGTTTGGTTCTGTAAATGGATCTAATAATCCATTGTATGTAGTGGATGGGGTGCCGTTCGATTATGACATCAGTAACATCAATGTTGATGATATTGAAAATGTAAGTGTGCTAAAAGATGCCGCCTCGGCTTCTTTATACGGCTCCCGTGCTGCTAATGGTGTAATACAGATCACTACCAAGAAAGGAAAGAAAGACCGTACACAGATCCAGGCAAGTATTGCGCAAGGAACTGTATCAAGGGCCATTCCCGAGTACGACAGGGTAGATGCTTACCGGTATTATCCATTGCTGTGGGAAGGGTATCGGAACAGCCTTGTTTATCCTGTATCAGGAGTGGGTCTTGCCATTGATTCCGCCAGTAAGATCGCCTCCGGTTTAATGCCGAGAAATGCCGCAGGTTTACAGGTGTACAATGCTAAAACGTATTCCGACATCAGCCAGCTATTAGCTTACAATCCTTTTAATGTGGCAAGAACGGATATTGTTGGTGTAAACGGCCAGTTGAATCCGGCTGCAAGGTTATTGTACAGCGATGACCTGGACTGGCTAAAAGATATTCAGCGAAATGGCTCCCGCAGCGACTATACGGTAGGTGTAAGTGGTGGCGCCGGTAAATCGGATTATTATTTTTCATTGGGCTATACCAACGAAAAAGGGTTTGTCCTCAATTCCGATTATAAAAGATACTCCAGCCGGTTGAATGTAAATACCCAGCCCCTCACCTGGTTAAGAACCGGGATTAACGTGGCCGGTATTGTTACCATAGCCAACCAGGGCGCCAGCGACGACAATGGCCTGGGCGGCACTGGCCTGGTAAATCCCTTTTACATCAGCCGTATCATCGGGCCTATTTATCCCGTATATGCACATAACCAAACTACAGGCGACTATTTATTAGACGCCAATGGAAAAAGGATCTATGATCTTGGCAGCCTGGCGGCGTTAGGTTTGCCTAACCGGCCAACAATTACCGGCCGCCATGCTATCTACGAAACCACCTTAAATGAAAATACCTTAAAACGCAATGTATTCAGCGGCCGCGTATTTACCGAAGTGAGCTTCTTAAAGTATTTTAAACTCACTGGTAACTTCAGCGCCGACATTAGCAACAGCCTGCGTGCACAGTATGAAAATAAGATAGTGGGCGATGGCGCGCCAAGCGGAAGGGCACGACGCAATTTTACCGACAACATCACCATGACGCTAAACCAATTGCTTAATTATAACCGGACGTTTGGATCGCATTCCGTAGAGGTCCTGGCAGGCCATGAAAATTTTGACGCTACCTACCGGTCACTTACCAATACACGAACAGGCCAGGTGATTGAAGGTATTACCGAACTTTCAAATTTCACCACCACAACCGCTCTTAGTTCTGCAAAAGACCTGTATAGGATCGAGAGCTATTTATCCCGTGTGAATTATGGTTACAACAGCAAATATTTTTTATCAGGATCGTTCCGTCGTGATGGCTCCTCTCGGTTTGCATCTGGCGAGCGGTGGGGTAATTTCTGGTCGGTAGGTGTAGGATGGAGAATAGACCAGGAATCTTTCCTGAAGAATATGACCTGGATCAATTCATTAAAATTGAGAAGCTCTTATGGGCTGGTTGGTAATGACGGCCTGCTGGATGCCAACAACCTAAATATCTATTATGCCTATCAATCATTTTACGACCTGGGAGCCAATAATAACTCAGAACCAGGCGCCGCCCAATCTACTACAGCCGGCAATCCGCAACTAAGCTGGGAGGTGAATAAACAATTTGATGCAGCCCTTGAATTTGGACTATTTAAAAACCGGCTCAATGGTACTCTTGAATATTTCGACAGGCAATCTTCCAACCTTTTATTCCGGGTACCTCCACCGCTTTCAAGTGGTTCTTTATCGGTTCCTCAAAACATCGGCACCATGTATAACCGGGGAGTGGAAATCAGCTTATCAGGCGATGTTATCCGGAGCAGGAACGTTACCTGGAACGTCACTACCAACTGGACAACTTTTAAAAATAAGATAACCCAACTTCCGGCTAAAGAAATTCCAAGTTCGGCATCGGCTACGCAAAAATGGGAAGTAGGACATTCTAGATACGATTTTTGGCTGCGCGACTGGTATGGTGTTGACCCATCGGACGGCGCCGGCTTGTATGTTGCCAAAAGCTACAACGCTGCAACCAGTCGCCTATCCAATAAAGGCGATTCCGTTACTACCGATCAAAACAATGCAAAGCTTCATTATGCCGGAAGCGCTATACCTGATTTTTATGGTTCCGTGATCAGTGCGGTGAGGTACAAAGGTTTTACTTTCTCTTTCCAAATCAATTACCAGGTTGGCGGCAAGGTGTACGACGATACCTATGCACAACTGATGCATTCGGGTAGCTACGGTGTTGCCTTGCATACAGACATTTTAAAAAGATGGCAAAAGCCCGGTGATATTACCAATGTTCCCAGGCTGGATAATGGAAGAAATTCAGCATTCAGTGCCCTGTCTGACCGGTGGTTGATTGATGCTTCGCATATTAATATACAGAACACAACTCTCTCCTACAATTTCTCAAACAGCCTGCTTACCAAAGCCCGTATCGGCAGCGCAAGAATTTATATAAGCGGAGAGAACCTGCATATGTTCACTAAAAGAAAAGGGTTAAATCCAGTTCAGGCTTTCACCGGTGTTACATCAAATGTTTACCTGCCATCCAGGGTGATAACAGCAGGCATCAACTTAACCCTTTAAACACACACGTCATGAAACAAATAAAAAATATTTTCTTAGCCATTTTCTTTTTGGCAGCCATCAGTTCCTGTAAAAAAACGTATTTAAATACGGCGCCAACCGACCAGGTAACAGAACAAACAATTCTCAACTCCACAGCCAATGCCCTGATTGCCTTAAACGGTATCCACCGGATTATGTGGACGCAATATTTTGCGCAAAGCCAGGCTGGGCAGGGATCTATGCTGATAAACATGGATGTTTTAGGCGAAGACCTTATAAATAATGCAACAGCATCGGGTGCTTTTTTTAATTCAATGTACCGGTGGGAGGCGCACCGTAATGCGGATAATCTTGATAATTATTTTGCCTACTTTTTTTACTATCGTCTTATTTCCAATGCCAATTTAATCATCAATAATATTGATAAGGCAGCAGGGCCTGATGCTGATAAGAAATTTATTAAAGGGGAAGCTCTGGTTTACAGGGCCTGGGCGCATTTTATGCTGGTGCAGTTGTACGGCAAACGGTACGATGCCGGTGCGGTGCCTAACAGCCAGCCAGGTGTTCCATTAATGGTAACCAATACCACAGCGGGCCAGGCACGGGCCAGTGTAGAAGAAGTTTATACCCAGGTAAATAAAGACCTTGATGATGCCATCACAAATCTTGCAGGTTATAACCGTTTAACTAAATCGCATTTTAATGTGGCGGTGGCAAAAGGCATTAAAGCAAGAGTAGCGCTTACGCAGCAAAATTGGGCTGTGGCGGCACAAATGGCGGCTGATGCCAAAGCAGGATTTTCGTTAATGACAAGCACCCAATATTTACAGGGCTTTAGCGATGCCACAAATCCTGAATGGATGTGGGGGAGCATTATACCAAACGACCAGGGTACTTCTTTCTATTCTTTCTTTGCTTATATGTCTTCTAATTTTAGCGCTAATTCCACGAGGACTAACCCGAGGTCCATCAATTCTAATTTATATAACCTGATACCTGCTACCGATATTCGTAAAGAACTCTGGTCGCCAACGGGTGTAACACCACCGGCCAGTGGTACAAGATTCCCTTACACCAGTGTAAAGTTTAAAGTAAAGGATGCTGCTATTAGTGTAGGTGATGTGCCTTACATGCGGGTAGCTGAAATGTACCTGATTGAAGCAGAAGCGAAAGCAAGATTAGGGCAGGATGCAGCCGCAGCGGCATTGCTGTTTACTTTAGTTAAAAGCCGCAATCCTGCTTATACACTGTCAACCAATACAGGTGCGGCTTTGCTTAATGAAATTCTTGTACAACGCCGTATTGAATTGTGGGGAGAAGGGTTTCGATTCCTTGATTTAAAAAGAACGAATGGTGCCCTGGACCGTACAGGCGCCAATCATAATAGTTCGATAGCCGTAACATTAAATGTGCCCGCAGGAGATAAGCGTTGGGAATGGTTAA
>JAQBNG010000165.1 GCA_028288675.1 Flavisolibacter sp.
TTATTGATACTTGTATTGCAGTTTAACAGCGTGAGTAAGCCGGTAATTATTTTGACCGAGATTATTTTTAGTGTGATTGGTGTACTGCTTGGTTTTGCAATAACCGGTATGACTGTATCTGTAGTAATGACGGGTATTGGTATTATTGGCCTGGCAGGTATTGTAGTGAAGAATGGTATCCTGGTGATTGAGTTTGCCGATGAATTGCGGGCACGTGGTATGAAGACGAGAGAAGCCATTATCCAGGCTGGTAAAACACGTATCATTCCAGTACTGTTAACCGCCATCGCGGCTATCCTTGGATTGATACCGCTGGCCATTGGCTTTAACATCAACTTCGTCACCCTGTTCTCTGACTTGAATCCGCATATATTTTTCGGCGGAGATAATGCCGTATTCTGGAACCCGCTTTCCTGGACCATCATTTTCGGTTTGATCTTCGCTTTCTTTATGACTTTGTTGATTGTACCGGCGATGTATTTAATATCGGAAAGGCTAAGGCGTCCAATGCGCAATATGTACGGTGGCAAATGGATTTCTATGCTGGGCATACCGCCATTAACACTTGCCTTCATTCCATTGATGTTTATTACCTGGATAAAACACAGCAGGGATAAGACAAGGCGCAGAAGAAAATTAAAAGATGAGAAAGTGAATAAAGAATTTATAGGCAGTTGGTTTTAAGGATTGGTTTTTAACAACAGATAGTAGCGGCTCCGAGAGGGGCCGCTTTTTTAATCGCGGATTGCGCAGATTTTTGATGGATTAGATAATGCATTGTGAATATTCAAGTAATTCCCAGGTAATTAATGCGGTTTTGTAACAAACTACATAGTCTTAATTGAGCGATGGTGGTGACGCTCCATTCATCACAGAATTGCTATGAAACAGTTTGTGGCCTTGTCATCCCGACGCAGGAGGGATCTTTGAACTGCTTTATAAACGACTTATACAAACAGTAAGAATATTTGCAACGGCCGCTTATAAGGTTTAGCTCAGATACCTCCTGCGTCGGGATGACAAGGCAAAGTGTTTTTGATAGCAGTTATGTTGAATGTTTGAAGAGTTATGGCTTGATGTTGAATAGAATTACAAAGCGCAAAAGGGAGTGACACAACAGACGATGATAGTAGTACTTAAGCTTAGTACATAAAAAATTTAATCACTAAAGCTGATTGAGCCTGATAAGTATTGTATAAAAGCAAGGGTTGTGGGTCGGCGCTCCCTATCATTCAGGAGAGGGCTGGGGTGAGATTTTACGCTTCCACGCCAATCATTTGCCGGTGCACCTTTTGCAAAAGGTCATCATAGTCGAAAGGCTTTTGCATGAAGTCATCGGCACCTATGGTATAAAGTGAGCTGTTATCCGATTCAATGCCCGACATCAGGATAATTTTTATCCAATTTGTTTCATTGCTCTTTTTAAGCCGGCTACATAATTCCCGGCCATCTTCATCTTTGATAAAAACATCCATTAATATCAGTGAGGGCCTGTGTATTCTTATTTTTTGCACCGCTTCTTCTATGCATCCGGCCTGCACTGTATCGTAACCCTGGCCCTTCAGAATTATTTGTACGATGAGCAATAAATCTTTATTGTCATCAAGTAATAAAATTTTTCCGTCGCTCACGATAGTGGTTTTGCCCTCCCTTCCCAAAAACCTTTCCAAACTTCCATAAATAAGGTGAATAGCCCTTTTTCCACTGCTGGAAAATAACCGTTCATCAAAAAAATTAAATTTAGAGTGCTGTTTCAATAGCGTATGAGAGGCCTTTTACAACTTCATCGTGACTGGGTTCTCCCTGCCAGCCGCTTGCACCCTTTTCTAACCGAATAACTTCGGGAAGGTCTTCACGTTTAGTAGGACCGTCTTTTAAAGTGGCTGTATAAGCCGTATCGCTAAGTTTCGTAATAACGTAGTAAGCCAGCGACCCACCTACCGATAATACACAGGTAAATTCCATAAGGTTTGTTTTTGTACAGATAATCCGGCAAAGGTGTTGCATTCAAAAGTTGTATGCAATAGCTGAAAGCGCTTACGCCTAAAATTTAATGCGGAACATTAAGGCATAGCAAACCTTCTGTACTTGTGATTATCTTTTTTTCAGCCTGTAAAAACCGTAACACTTCCCATGTATTTTCTTTCCTGATTGTTTTTAATTCAGCTATTAATTCAGTAGCATTTACTTTGGCTTGAGAAAGACGCAAAAGAATTGCAGCCGCAATTAAATCAAATTCACCAGGTGACAAAGCGTTCTTTTTCTTAAGCAGGCAGTTGTCGCAAACACCACATTCTTTCGCACTTTCATCGCCAAAATAATGGCTGATAAAAAAACTGCGGCAAGCGGGTGCTGTTATGTACTGTACCATCTTTTTCACACGGTCTATAAAAATTTCTTTGCGTTTATTGTAAGCGGTAAGATTGATTTTAAGATCAACTGTGGCTACACGGTTCTTACGAAAAGTGATTTGCGGGGCATCGTTAATTGCCGTGTATCGAATGATGCCATAAGAACTGATTTTTTGTAGCTCGCTTTTTATTTCATCTTCGTCTTTACGTAACAACTTTACTAAAAGACTTTCCGAAACAAATGCAGGATAATCAAAAACGCCTTCGTAGGTTCTTAGCAATGTAGTCAGCGTTGTCTCATGTTCAGGGTGGCTTTTATAAAACTCGTACAGTAAAGCTTTTGATGTGGTAAAAACTAAAGTAGCCGGTGTAAACGCTTTTTCATTGTGGTCAATCCATCCATCGCTTTCCAGCGCCTGCATGGAATATAAAGCCTGGTGGGCACCTAATTTAAAGTTGCGGATAAATTCATCGAAACGAAAATTAAAGCTTCTATCCTGCCCTGAATGAACAGGGATCTGCAAATAATTCACCAGTGCTTCATACACCGATTGGATGATTGGAAAAGATGGATAACGAACCAGGTGTAAGCCTTGCAATTCCTCAATATCTTTTTCATCATACAATAGAACAGCGTAAGCTTTCTCTCCATCGCGGCCGCAACGGCCTGCTTCCTGGTAATAGCTTTCCAAGCCATCCGGCGCATCAATATGTACTACAATTCGTACATCGGGTTTATCAATGCCCATTCCAAAAGCATTAGTGCAAACAATTATACGGGTTTTGTTATCAATCCATTCCTGCTGGCGTTTTGCTCTTTCGGGCTGCGCTAATCCTGCATGATAATAAGAGGCCGATAAGCCATGCATTTGAAGTAGCGATGCCACTTCGCTTGTTCGCTTACGGCTCTTACAATATACTATAGCGCTGCCCTGAACCTTTTTTAAAATGTTTACCAGCTTCGTGCTTTTTCCATCAATTTTAAAAACCGAGTAGGAGATGTTTTTGCGCTCGAAAGACTGGCGGAATACTTTCCAACCTGGCGCGGCCGCAAGCCTCTCACAAATATCTTTTTGCACCGCTTCTGTTGCCGATGCCGTAACTGCCAATACAGGTACGTCGGGGAGTTCTTCTCTTAGCGCAGCGATACGTAAATAAGACGGTCTGAAATCGTAACCCCATTGCGAGACACAATGCGCCTCATCCACCGCAATAAGGTTTATAGTAAGTGCCGGCAGGTATTCTTTAAACAGGGAAGTTTCTAATCGTTCCGGCGATACATACAAAAATTTAAAATACTCCTGCCGGGCATTTTCCAGAGTGCGGATAATATCCTTTCTGCTCATGCCGGAGTAAATTAACAGGGCGCCAATCCCCCGCTTCTTTAAATTCTCTACCTGGTCTTTCATTAAAGCAATAAGCGGCGAAACAACAATGCAAATTCCATCTTGTGCCAAAGCTGGTACCTGGTAGCAAATAGATTTTCCGCCACCTGTTGGGAGTAACGCTAATGTATCATTGCCTGCCAAGATGGATTGGATAATTTCTTCCTGCTGTGGCCGAAAGGCTTCATAGCCCCAGTATCTTTTTAATATTGCATGAATGCTTTCCATCTGCTGCAACGATACGTATCATTTGTCTTTTTTCAAGCGGCCAAGTAATTGATAACAGGTGGAGGATAGCTGCATCAATTCTGTAGTGTCTTCTTCTTTAACCAAACTCAGTTCAATGAGAACATCTACAACCGTATCAATTATGACCAAAGAATTTTTAGCTTCCCTGACAGACTTTTTTTTCTTCTTTTTCCTTTTTAAAAAAGCGCCTTCCACACAATTGATATGAACTTTTAAAGCAGCGTTACGCAGGTATAAAGTAAGATTTGTTTTCTCCTCGGCAGGCAGGTTAGCAGTTAGGGCATAAGCAGCTACTACCAATTTTTTAGACAGGTCTAAAATATCGAAAGGCTTAAATGTGGATGTACGGCTCATAAGCTATACACAAAATAGGGATTCTAAAAGGAGAAATAAAAACGAATCCTTTTTGCTTAGTAAATTATTTCAGAATACACTTTTAGGTTATGCATAAAAGGCTAATGTTCTTATTCCGCCTCCTTATTATGAATGTAAAACCATAATTACAGGTAAGAAGAATAACAAATAAAGGCCGCCTTTTACAAGCGGCCTTTATAAAAATTACGAATGCAGCTTCTGGTTAAAATGCTTTTTTCACTTCAGCGCCAGCAGGATATTGTACTGCTGTTATCATGTTCTTGCCATTGAATAATAAATTGGCCACTGCTTTAATATCAGCTACCGTTAAAGCATTCACGAACTTTTCATAACTAAGAAAGCGTTGAGGATCTGACTCCTGGAAATAAATATTATACAACTTACCACTCCAGGTGGCATTTTCTTTTACCTGTGTACGATATTTTTCTATCCAACTTTTCTTTACTTTATCCAGGTCAGTTTGCTCTGGTCCGCTTTGCTTCAACTTATCAATTTCTGCTTTAAAAGAAGTTAGCAACGTATCAACCGTTTTTGGTCCGGTAGGTAATTGCAGTATGGCTGAAAAATTATTGTAGGGATATTTTGATACCGTAATCGAAATGCCACCCCCGTAAATGGCTCCCAGCTTTTCACGCAGGTCATCTATTACTTTTATATTGATAATTTCGGCAAGTGCCTGCGCCTTTAATTCAAGATCTTCGGTATAGGGCACCTCGTTGTTATAAACCTGGAGAATCAGGCTTTTATCTTCCGCTCCTTTATAAAATTTTATCTCTTTCTGCCCCTGGGCCATGCGTAAACCATTGTCGATAAAAGTAGCCGGCTTATTTGTAGAAGGAAGGCTGGCAATGTAGGTTTCAAGCAACGGCTTTATTTTAGCCGGTTCAAAACTGCCGGTAAAAATGAAAGTAAAATCGGAGGCATCACCGGTAAGGCTTTTATAAATCTGAAGAGCATCATCCAGCTTCACCTGGTCGAAATTTTCCGGCTTTGGGATGATCACCGGTGCCAGGGGATTATTATTATAGATCACATGAAACATGCTGTCAACAAAAGCCGTTTGCGGGTCGGACATCGCAAACTGCATCGCCGTTTTTTGCTTTTCTTTCCAGGCAGTAAACAACGCTTCATCCTTGCGTGGCGATGTTAGGTAGAGGTAGGTTAACTGCAACATGGTTTCCAGGTCTTTCACAGTAGAATTACCCGAAACACCAGCAGAGATACCAGAAATTCTTGGAGATACTCTTGCTACTTTCCCCGCTAAAAATTTATTTAAATCGGCAGGTGAAAACTCACCTACACCCATTGTTTGTATAACGGTGCCGGCAAAATTGGCGCTGTATTTTTTATCGGCCCCATAATTACTGGTTCCGCCTTTATGAAAAGCGGTCATAACAATTTCATCGTTCTTAAAATCGGTTGGCTTTAAAATTACTTTAGCGCCATTGCTTAAGGTAAGTTCTGTTACCCCGGTTGCTTCTACTTTTTTCTCGGCAGTTATTTTTCCGGCAGTTGGTGGCTTGCTTAATAATGATGAAGCAACTGCTTTTTCCTCGTAGGCTTTTATCTCCCCCTTCATGGCATTGGTAACTACAGCCAATAATGCAGCGCTGTCTGGCAGCTTCTTTCCTGCTTCATCGGGGCCTTGTAAGGTTACAAAAACCGCCTCATTCTTCTTCAAGGGTTCAGCCCATGCGTTTACTTCGCTTAACTTGATGGAGGGAATAAATGCTTTATAATATTCATACTCTTTATCTACACCAGGCATTGGTTCTTTGGCTAAAAAGTGACTGATGTATTCCTGTACGTATACTGTTGATTCTGTTTTCTCACGGTTGTTATACGTACGTTCAAAACCAGCCAGCATTTGTTTTTTTGCCCGCTCCAATTCATCTTGTGTATAGCCATATTTTTTTACCCGTTCAATCTCCGTGCTCACTGCTTTTAAAGCAGCTTCAGGCCCCTCCTGTCCGGCAACGGCTGCGGTGGTAAAACCCTCATAGCCACGGGCATAAGAACTAAAGTAGGAGTAGCCATAAAGAAAAGGTGGCTTGCCGCTTTGTGCCAGTTCGCTAAGGCGCTGGTTGAGTAGCGTTGTGAACATTGTTTTTACAAGATAACTTCTGTAATCAGCTTCGGTAGTTTCGGGCTTTTGTTTTATGAACGGGTAGTTGATTTCAACTGAATAGTTAGTGGCTTCTTTATCGGTAACCGTCATAGCCATGCTTTTGGTACGGGCTGCTACTGGCACCTCGTTGCGGGGCCTTATTTTGGCCGGATTCTTCATATTGCCAAATGTCCTTTTAATATATGCTTCTGCTTTTGCAGGATCAACATCGCCCACTACAATTACCGCCATTAAATTGGGCCGGTACCAATCTTTATAAAAACGTTTTACAGCATCGTACTTAAAGTTTTTTAGAATGCTGTCTTTACCAATAGGCAGGCGTTCAGCATATTTAGATCCAGCATATTGGAAGGGATATATTTTACGGAACATACGATCCTGAGCCCCTTTACCTAGGCGGCTTTCTTCAAGTATCACGGCCCGTTCTTTATCAATTTCATCATTTTCCAGCAAAGCGCTACCGGCCCAGTCGCGTAATACCTGCAGGCCTTTTCTAAAGTTGGATGTATCGCTTAAAGGAATAGGAAGAATGTAGACTGTTTCATCAAAACCGGTATAAGCATTCAGGTCAGCGCCGAACTGCACACCAATGCTTTGCAGAAAGTTTACTAGCTCGTTCTTTTTATAATTTTCGGTGCCGTTAAAGTTCATGTGCTCCATAAAATGGGCAATACCCTGCTGGTCATTATTCTCCATAATAGAGCCGGTGTTTACAGCAAGGCGCAACTCTACATGGTTCTCCGGCTTTTTATTTTGCCTGATGTAATAGGTAAGACCATTTGGTAGCTTACCGATCTTTACCTTAGGATCGAGCGGTAAAAGTTTACCAGCAGGCGCTTGTGCGAAAGAGATTACTGCGCACGTTAATGCAGTAAACAAGATGGTTAGCTTACGAGGTGTCATAAGTAAGTTTTATTTACAGCGAATTACGTGAAATTTTGGGATAGTAAACTGATTTAGTGACGGGCGGATGCATTCAAATCTTTTGTAGGATAAGGCCTTATTTTATGCTGCCAGTTATCGGGGAATTCTCGTCAGTATAACTATTTAGCGAGAAAGTTTTACCCACCGCAACAAAGAAGAAAAAGAATAGATGGACCACCTTCGCCTAATCAAGCTTCTTCACATACAGCCGTACCGAATTAGCGGCCAACACCACATCGCTCAAACCCATAACCAAGGCGGCAAACGTTGGATTTAGCAACCCAAAAGCAGCAATAGGAATTGCTACAATATTATAGGCAAAAGCCCAGAAAAGATTCTGCTTAATAGTAAGATAAGTATGCCTGCCTAAGCCTAAAGCTGTCGGCAATTTTTTAAGATCAGCGCCCATTAAAACCACCTGTGCACTTTGCATGGCCATCTGCGAAGCCTCGCTCATAGAAATTCCGATAGTTGCTTTTGCCAGTGCCGGCGCATCGTTAATGCCATCGCCAACCATCACGGTTGTTGCTTCTGCTGAAAGGGCCGCGATCTTTTGAAGTTTCTGCTCAGGTGTTTGTTCGGCAATCACTTCTTCAATGCCTAAGGCATCTCCTATCTGTTTTGTTTTTTCGTACCGGTCGCCGCTTAATAAAATCGTTTTTATGCCTTTGCCTTGCAGGTATTGCACCACCGATTTTGCTTCGGGCCGCAACTCATCCTGCAGGTCAATCCAGCCCAGTAATTCATTATTCTTACTTACATAAATATTATGGGTATCATCTTTTGTAAAAGCTTCAGCAATTTTATAAGAACCAATTTTGTAGCCGTTGCCTTGCACATCGGTTGCTTCTAATCCAAGGCCTTTTATTTCATCAATCTTTTTCCAGCGAATTTCAGCACCAGTTTTCCATTCAGCTACAATACTTTTCGCCAATGGGTGTGATGAATATTTTTCTAATGAATAAACAATCCGCTTAAACTCTTCTTCTGAAATTATACTATTTGCCAACTGCACATTGCCTATTGCAAATTTGCCCGTGGTAAGCGTTCCTGTTTTATCAAACACCACCTGTTTTGCATCTTTGAAAAGTTCTAAGCTTTTTGCATTGCGAAAGAGAATTCCATTTCTTGCACCGCGGCCTAAACCAACGGCAATTGCGGCAGGAGTAGCCAATCCCATGGCGCACGGACAAGCAATCACCAACACTGCTATGCTGCGCAAAAGAGCAGGCGTAAACTCTCCTAAAATAATCCAGTTAGCGGTAAGCGTAACCAATGCAATTGCAATAACAACAGGCACAAAAACCGCACTTATCCTATCGGCCATTTGCTGCACCGGTGGCTTTTCGCCCTGCGCCTTTTTTACCAGGTTAATGATGCTGGACAGAACGGTATCGCTGCCCACAGCTGTTACCTGCGCTTTCAATGTTCCGCTTTCAACAATGCTTCCTCCAATTATGAAGTCCTTTCCCTTTTTAAAAAGAGGTGTGCTTTCACCAGTCAATAAAGCTTCATTTAGTTGTGCTTCGCCCCATAAGATTTTAGCATCGGCAGGCACTTGCTCACCGGTGTTTATCTGTACCAGGTCCCCAACTTTAAGTTGGGTGTTTTCTATAGGGAAAATGATTTCCTGGTGCTGATCGTCGAAGGCGATCATATTGGCCATTACCTTTTCCGATTTTGCCAAAGCTTTCAGCGAACGTTGTGTAGATTCAATAGAAGCATGCTCCAGGTATTCGCCTAAAAAAACAAGTGTAATAATGGTGGCAGCGGTTTCAAAAAATAGGTACTCCGGGCCAAGGTTCATGATGGCTCCAGCAAGACTATAAACAAATGCAGACAGCGCACCAACGGATATCAATACATTCATATTTGGTATGCCATTGCGTAAGCTTTTTATAGCCGACCGCCCAAAGAACGACATACCTACAATAAATACCGGCAGTGTTAACGCTAGTTGTATCCAGGGGTTCATTAAAAAGTGAATGTGCAGGGAAGGAATCATGTGCAACATCAGCACAGCGGTAAAAGGCAAACAAAATAAAAAGCGTTGTAAGTGGGTAGAAAGAAATGGTTTTTTAGTTACAGTTGTTGCCCCGTTTTCTGCAGCAATCTTATAACCCATTGATTCAATACCCTTAGCTATTTGCCCCGGTTCTTTTTGCGCTACTTCAAACGACACGCCGCCATCTATAGCATTAACAGAAACATTTATAGCTCCTTGCTTTTGTAAATATTTATTGATAGATAATGCGCAATTCGCACAATGCATTCCATCTACTTTCCAGCTTATTTTTTCCATGTGTTTTCTTCCTTTCTTCTAATCTGCAAAGGTAGTTTGCAGGCCGGCGGCAAGTAAATCTTTGACCTGCTATCTTTTCAACCCAGTTGCAAACAGCCGTTAAATTTGCAGCATGTTTACGGTTTCAATTGATGGCCTTTCCGCCTTTGCACACACATTCTGGCAGCAGGCGGGGAATGCTAAAGTATTTCTATTTTATGGTGAGATGGGTGCCGGAAAAACGACCATTATAGAAGCACTTTGTGTTGCACAAGGAGTAAAAGAGCGAATGGGCTCCCCAACGTTTTCCATCATCAATCAATATAGATATTTAGAAAATGGCGCCGAAAAGACTATCTACCATATAGATTTATACCGCCTGAAAGATGAACAGGAAATCATTCAGGCAGGTGTGGAAGACAGCGTATATAGTGGCGCTATTTGCTTCGTGGAATGGCCGCAAAAGGCACCTTCACTTTTTGATGACAGCGCTGTAAAAGTTTTTATAGACCTTGTTGATGAAACCCATCGCAGCATAAAAATTGTTCTCCCTCATGCAGTATAGCAGAACAGTTGTAATTTGTAAGCCATTTAAGATAACCAGTTTCTATGTCGGTAAGACCCATGATCAGTACTTCTTTTAGCTATGAAACGTTAGAAGAAACTTTAGATATCAAGCCCAAAGGCGCCCAGTTGCACATTGGCATTCCCAAGGAAATCGCCTTCCAGGAGAACAGGATTGCATTAACGCCTGACGCCGTAAGTGTATTGGTAAACAACGGTCACCAGGTTACCATTGAGCACAATGCTGGTGAAGCCGCTCATTTTGCCGACCGTGACTATAGCGAAGCCGGCGCGCAGATTGCCCACAATCCTGATGAAGTTTACAAGGCGCCCATCCTGGTAAAAAGTGCACCCGTGGTAGAGGAAGAACTTCCCTTACTGCAGCACAGCCAAATGATTATTTCTCCCATTCATTTAAGTGTATTAAAAGCTGAGCTGCTGCAAAAAATGATGGAGAAAAAAATCACTGCTATCTCTTTTGAGAATTTGAAAGACGACAGCGGTTCTTATCCTATTGTACGCAGCATGAGCGAGATTGCAGGCAGCGCCGTTATGTTGATCGCAGCACAGTACCTTGGTTCTGCCAACCACGGGAAAGGTGTTTTGCTGGGCGGCGTATCAGGTATTGCCCCAACAAAAGTTATCATTATTGGCGCCGGTATTGTTGGCGAATATGCAGCAAGAGCCGCCCTGGCTTTAGGCGCCTCTGTTAAGGTTTTTGACAACAGTGTATACCGGTTAAAGCGGCTGCAAAATAATATTGGCCAGCGCTTGTGGACCTCTGTTATCGAGCCCCGGATGTTAGCCAAACAGTTAAAGACCTGCGAGGTTGCAGTTGGTGCACTAGGCAATGAAACCGGTCGTACACCAATTGTTGTAACAGAAGAGATGGTAAGCAGCATGCGTACCGGTAGTGTAATCATTGATGTTAGCATTGACCGCGGCGGCTGTTTTGAAACCGCTGAAATCACTACTCATGAAAACCCGATTTACATAAAATATGGTGTGATACATTATTGCGTTCCCAATATTCCTTCCGGCTTTGCCCGTACTGCTTCGCAGGCTATCAGCAATGTACTAATGCCGTTGCTTTTAGAGGCTGGTGAAGATGGAGGCTTTGAACACATGCTATGGCACCAGGTGCATTTGCGCAGTGGCATTTATATGTTCAAAGGGGCCATCACCAACTTTTATTTAAGTGAGCGGTTCAACTTAAAATACACCGATTTGAATTTGCTGATAGCGAGCCAGCGATAGAGTATAAAATATGAATTTTCAAAACATGCGACAAAGCAAATAGAAATTAGAAATGTTTCTAAAAAATAGTCGAAGGAATTTTACAAAATCCACAACAGACCATAATAGAACCTGATTATACTATTTATCAATCTATCATTAAATTTGATGAAACAGATTATTTGATAAGGGTGTTTGTTAATATAGCCCTGGCGCCATGCAAATAATTACTGTGTATAAAACTTCTAAAATCAATAAATATTATGGAGGTGAAATATGACAAAGAGGTGGATGTGATTTATATAAATCTCACGGACTTGCCTGTTTCTGAAAGCGATGAAGAGAAGCCCGGAATTATTTTAGATTATGCAAAAGACGGTTCCATCCTTGGTATCGAAATTTTAAACGCTTCCAAAAACTTACCACAACCGAATAAGTTCGAATACGAGGTTGCTTAGACGCTATTTTCGTTTTTCATTTATTCCCTAAATAACCTAAACTCAATTATAACATGCCACTATTTAAAGGCGGTAACCCCGCCATCAACGAAAAAGTATTTAATAATATCAGCGTAGCAAGCGGTGAAGAAGTAATGACAATCAACGGCGCCATGAAAAAATTTGGGCTGATGCTTGTTATGGTTCTTGGCGCAGCTTCGTTTACATGGGGCATCTATTTTCAGCAAGGCAAAGAAGCTGTTATACCATGGGCGATCGGTGCTGCTATCGGCGGCTTTGTTGTAGCAATCATTATCATCTTTAAAAAAACATGGGCGCCTTACCTGGCATTAGCATATGCACTTTTGCAAGGCTTGTTTTTAGGTGCTATTTCGGCTGTATTCGAAGATGCCTTTCATATCAGGTATCCGGGTATTATCATGCAGGCCGTATTACTGACGTTTGGCGTTGGCATCGGCATGTTTGCCCTGTATTATCTCCGGATACTTCAGGCAACCGCTACGTTTAAAAAAGTGGTGATTGGCGCAACAATGGGCATTGCCTTATTTTATTTAGCGGCGATGGTTATGAATATGTTTGGTGCACAAATGCCTTACCTGCATTCTAATGGCGCTATTGGCATTGGCATTAGCGTATTTATAGTAGCGATAGCAGCTTTGAACCTTATACTTGATTTTGATTTAATTGAGCAGGGTGCTGTAAATGGCGCTCCAAAATATTTTGAGTGGTACTGCGCCTTTGGTTTGATGGTAACTATTATTTGGCTCTACCTGGAAATTCTAAAATTATTAAGCAAGCTGGCTTCAAGAAAGTAAGCTCACTCATTGTATCTTTTCAACCTACTCATTTCAACCTTTCTTCTTTTTGAAAGTGACAAAGCGATAAGGCTTACTACAGAAAAGTGCATACAAATATTTGTATGCACTTTTATTCTTTTGTAGTGCCTCGTGGAGAGTACAATAAAAAAATTACAGGTCGCTTATGCAGTTGCGGTAAAACTGCTTTCCACTGCTGCACTGTTTTAGTTTGTATGAATTCTTCCTTGCCTGTTATATCGGCAGCAATGCAAACCCTTGTTTGCGAATGACAGGTTTTGAGTATGGTTTCCAGCATTTGATTATTGCGGTACGGCGTTTCGATAAAAATTTGCGTGCAATCTTTTTGTTTGGATTCGGTTTCTAAATCTTTGATGGCTTTAGCTCTTTCGGCAATATTTATTGGCAGGTAACCTGCAAAATGAAACTGCTGGCCATTCATGCCGCTAGCCATCAATGCCAATAAAATAGAATTAGGCCCAACCAATGGCTTAACCACAACATCCCTTTCTTGTGCTATCTGCACTAATGCCTGGCCGGGATCAGCCACACCGGGGCAACCCGCTTCGCTAATGATGGCGATTGTTTTTCCTTCGTTTAATTTTAGATTAAATGCTCCTGTAACCTGTGCATTCACTTCACTCATATTGAACCATTCATTATCATCAATCACCATCTCTTTCCAAAGCAATTTTAAATACCGCCGTGCGGTGCGTTCGTTTTCTACAAAAAAAACAGAACAGCGTTTTACAGCATCTAAAATGTAAGAAGGCAAACATTCGGTGGCGCCTTCTGATAAAACTGTTGGAATTAAATAAACGGTAGCTGGCATAGAGAAGTTTGGGGTTTGTAGTTTGGAGTTTATGGTTCTTTAATCTGGTCTTTCACTTCTGTATCCGGCTGTGTTTCATTTCATACTTATTTGGACTCCCTGCATTGGCTGCTTGTATTTCATTCATCATTCATCAGTTCCTTGTTCATCTGTTTGATATTCTACTTTCCGTTGTTACTTCATAACCCATGGCTCCAGCCTTTACTTTATACAAACTAAGCGTGGCAGCAACTACCGCATATGCGGGAGCCAGTACCCAGCCAATAAAAGGAACAATGTGCATCAGGTAAAACATCAGCCCGTTGCCGATAGCCAGACCTTTATGATGACTGATAAAATCAATGCTTGCCGCAGGCGAAAGTTTATTCCGTTCAAGACTATAATCAACCATAGAAAAACCATAATAGTAACACTCAATAAACAGCCCGATCAGCGGTGTGATCCATCCAAAAAGCGGGATAAGGGAAAGCAGCAAAATAGACATTACATATACCGTTTGCCATACCGTGTTACGTAATGCCAGGCGAATGCCCCTCCAACTGTCTTTAAGCAATTGTGTAAGGGAAAAAGGGAAATCCTTGCCTTCAATTATAGCAGATGTCTTCTCGCTTAGGTAAGCGAATACCGGTGAGCCTACAATTAAAAACAGAAATTTAAAAAGCGAAAAGTAAAAGAAAAATAAGATAAGCCTTAGCATGATACCGGCCATTAAAAACAAGAAACTTAAAAAAGCATTTGCTTCTCTTTGCAGCCAGCCCTCAATTCCAATTTTCCTGCTTAGCAACGAAACCGCTTTATCGGAAGAATTAATAAAAAGATAAATACCCAGTACAAATAAAATTGTATAAACAATGCCCGGTATGACGATCCACTTCCATAACCGGTGCTTGCGAATGAAGGTATGCGCTTCAAAAAAAGACTGTATAGCTATAATAATTTCTTTGAGCAAATAGTAGATTTAGGGCGGTAAATATAATTGGCAATGAGTAAACAGCAATCAGCCATGAGAGCCGGCTATTGGCAGTAAGCAGTTGATAGTAAAAACTGGCTGCAAATTAGCAAGCTGTTCCTTAATGCAAAATGACTCAACATGAAAAAACTACCGCTATCTTTTTATTTGCGTGATGATGTGCTTGCTATTGCAAGGGAGTTATTGGGAAAAGTTTTGGTTACTAATATAGATGGAGAATACACCTCGGGCCGCATAGCAGAAACAGAAGCTTATGCAGGGGAATTGGATAAGGCATCGCATGCATCAAAAGGGCGTACCGATAGAACAGAAGTGATGTTTGGTAGCGGTGGCCGTGCTTATGTTTATCTATGTTATGGCATTCACCAAATGTTCAATATTGTAACGGCTAAGGAAGGGGTGCCACATGCCATATTAATAAGGGCCGTTGAACCAATTGAAGGAAAAGAATTGATACTGGAAAGGACCGGTAAAAAGAAGTGGGATGAAAGCATTACCAGTGGTCCGGGCAGGGTTGGTAAGGCGTTCGGCTTTCATACTTCACAGTGCGGCTTATCGCTAACAAGCGATGAATTATTTATTGGTGATGACGGGTTTATTTTAAATGAAAAAGACATTGTTGCTTCGCCCCGCATTGGCGTTGATTATGCCGGTGAACATGCGGAGTGGCATTACCGGTTTTACATTAAAGGCAATAAATATGTAAGCGGGAAGAACTCTATTAAAAAAACTTTTACGGGTACCAAATAATTCAATTGATTATTCTTTAAATTCAAATAGACTTCTTACCAATATCAAGTGCTAAAAATATAGATTTCTAAAAAGGCTACGTGTAAGACCAGCAGCCTCTACTGAAAGTATCAAACCGGAACCGATTTAGCTTGAATTTATCTTTGCGTATTTGGCGTTGTTATCTGATTCTTTTCTTCCTCAATTGCAGTTAAATCATATTCATAAATTTCATTGGCAAACGCCGCTTTCATGGCTTCCCGGTTGAATTCTTTTTCATTATTGGCTAAAAAAACAGTGGCTACTCCGTTACCTATAAAATTAGTAATGGCTCTTGCTTCGCTCATAAACCGATCAACACCCAGCAATAAGGCGAGACCTTCTATAGGAATTACTTTAACTGCCGTAAGCGTAGAAGCCAGAACCACGAAACCGCTTCCTGTAACGCCTGCTGCCCCTTTTGAGGTTATCATTAAAATACCAATAACAGTAAAGATTTGTCCTGCAGTTAAATGCACATTATACACCTGCGCCAGAAACAGAACTGCCATTGATAAATAAATAGTAGTACCATCAAGGTTAAAGGAATATCCTGCGGGCACAACTAATCCCACCACTGGTTTAGAACAGCCCATTCGTTCCAGTTTCTCAATTAAGGAAGGCAAGGCCGCTTCTGAGGAGGACGTGCCCAAAACTATCAGCAGTTCTTCTTTAATGTATTTTAAAAAGTTCCAGATGGCAATTTTATAATACCGTAAAATAAGACCCAACACCACAAAGATGAAGACCGCCATGGTAATGTATACAGTCACCATTAGTTTACCCAGCGGAATCAGTGTGGCAATGCCATATTTACCAATGGTATAAGCCATACCGCCAAAGGCACCTATGGGCGCAAAAAGCATTACAATATGGAGAGCTTTAAAAACATAGGTTGATGCGATTGTAAAAGGCCTGATGATTTTATCCCGGCCGGTGTACTTGCTTAAAAAAATACCAAAAAGTATAGATAAGATGAGCACCTGAATGGTCACGTTATCTTTTAAAAAATGTAGCCAGCTAAATTCACTTGCACCACTTGTGTACTGGGAGATATCGCCACCCTGCACGGCCGATGTATTGACACCGCTACCCGGTTTGACCAACCAGGCAACGGCAATGCCGATAAGCAGTGCAAAGGTGGTTACAATTTCAAAATACAATAAAGCTTTACCTCCTACCCGTCCAACTTTTTTCAGGTTGCCCATACCACTTATCCCTAACGAAATAGTGAGAAAAATAATCGGGTTGATGAATAATTTTACAACTTCTATGAAATACTTTCCCAACGGTTGCATTTTAACTGCAGTGGCAGGTGCAAAATGGCCAAGCAGGGCGCCCGCTGCGATAGCTGTTAAAACCCAGAAGGTAAGGTTGGTAATTAATTTTTTCATTGTTTTTATTGCATGAGCAATTGAAGAATGTAGATAATTGGTAAGGATAACGGTATGCCTGTAGCTACCATATTACAGGCTAGCCTCAAATTTAAATTATACCTACCTGTTTTAAATAATGCGGCCGCGTTCATAGGCCAATAACGGCACTCATTACGCAGATAGCAGTGATATACGCACTTTGCCTAATTGCAAAATGATAGATTAAAAATATAATACCCGGCGCTATTAAAATTTATAAACTAAACCCATTGCTAATTCCGATGCCTCGATGTTTCGACCGCAAACACTGATCGGCAACACTACTAAAAGCAAAGGATATATAGAGAAAGGAGCACTAATGACTGAAAGAATACTTGTTATAAATGCCGAAAATGAATGCCTTATGTTAAACGTAACAGCCACTAAAAAAGCAACAAATACGGGAACTTAAACACATTGTACACCACCTTAAACGAAGGGGTTGCTGAAGAATGCCACGAAGCAACAGCTACGCCGAGCCGAATGTGATACTGATCAAAGATAGAACTCTCCTGGTCATTAAAATGGCTATCCTCAACCCATATCTTCCATGCCACGTTAGCATTAAAACTTAGGGCAATTCATCTTCTTCGCAAAAGGATCGTTTGGCTTTTTTATGTAGATGAGTGAGAACTCAGCGCCGCCGCGCATATTAGAACCAGGTTTTAGCGAAGACACATTTACATCGTATGTAGCGCCAATATGAAAAGCGCCAAACTCCAAACCAATGTACGGGATTACAGCATCGCCCAGACGAAACCAGCTACCAAGATAAAGGTTGGTCGGATTCTGAGTGTCACCATTAACATTCAGCATGTAAGCGCCGCCAAGTACCGTATTTACGGCATTGGCCTGGCGGCTATGGATGGCACTAAAGTGCACCGCATTAAATTCTGACAAAGGCAGCATTCCTCCGGCCTGCAAGGTCAAACGCGGATCTAAAACATAAGTGCCCCCGGTAAAGCTTTCTGTAGGGCGGGTTAAATGATACATAGAGGCGCCAACGTAATAATTATTTTTACCATCGGTGCTGCCGGTATAAAGCAAGCCGGCATTCATATCAAAATAAGAAAGGTTCAACTGTTGCTGCGTAAAAATTTCTTCTGTTAAACCGGTAAAGCCATCAGCTCTTAACTGGTCGGGGAACTTCACTTTACTCGGATCTAATATTTTGCTGGAGTAAGTTGCCTGGAACCCAACGCCCAACTGGCTGTAACCATCTTCGTCAAGCGACTTGTGATAGGCAGTAGACACAGCAAGGAAATTATTTTGAAGGGCGCCGTTGCCGCTTTTATCGCTAAAACCCATAACGCCAACACCAAACTGGTCATACTCAGGAATTCTATTTTTTAAAATTCCCGCATCAATTGAAGCCGTGTAAGTAGTATAAGCATTATTAATGGTAGGCCATTGGTTGCGGTAATTTCCAGCTACCCGAACTACACCATCGAACTTGCCGGTAAGCGCAGGATTTAATGTCAGCGGCGAGGCAAAGAATTGAGAAAAATTTGGGTCTTGCGCCTGACCATGCAGCGTAGTAAAAAGGACTAAAAAAAAGAGGAGGGTATTTCTCATTTCTTTGTTAGATGGAAGGGAAAATTACATTGAAAAACGGATAAGGCCAATAAAATGTTGTCAGGACTGTATCTTGGTCCCAAACGCCAGATCGCCTGCATCGCCCAGGCCCGGAACAATATATCCCTTTGCTGTAAGCTCGTCGTCAATAGCGCCACACCAAATGATAGCTTCGGGCACTTCCCTCCGTAAAAATTCAATGCCTACCGTACAGGCAATAGCGGTTACCACATGAATTGCTTTGGGACTTCCTTCTCCTTTTAAATATTGAATGGTTTTTACCAGGGAAGCACCGGTTGCCAACATAGGGTCGGAGATGATTAAAGTACGGCCTTCTATTTCCGGACAGGATAAATATTCCAGGGCGATTTCAAAAGTTCCGTCCGCCCGATGTTTTCGGTAAGCCGATACAAAAGCATTGTCGCCTTTATCAAAATAAGAAAGCAAGCCGTTATGCAAAGCCAGACCTGCACGAAGAATGGTGGTGAGTACGGGCTGTTCTTCCAGCACTTCGCAAACGGCAATTCCCAAAGGTGTTTGAATTTCTTTTTCCACATAAGGCAGTTTGCGGCTGATCTCAAAAGCGGCTACCTCGCCAATACGTTCCAGGTTTCTGCGAAAGCGCATTCGATCACCTTGAATTGTTACATCGCGAAGCTCCGCAACCCAGTTGCTCACAAGAGAATGTTCTTTACTTAAGTTGATTACCATGAAGCCAAAGCTAAGAACGAAGTGGTAATTTGTAGAAGCAATTTTTAGAATTTGGGATTTTGAGATATTGAGATTTTTGGAGCCACTAATACCCCTCTATATGACAAAGCTTGAATTACAGAATAGAACAAAAAAGTTTCATGTTGATGTATTAATTTTTTGTTCAGGTTTTCCAAAAAATGCTGCTGGTTTTGAAACAGCTAAGCAACTAATTCGTGCAGCAGGTTCAGTAGGTGCAAACTACAGAGCTGCATGCAGAGGAAAATCAAAAGCTGATTTTATCTATAAAATTCAAGTTGTACTTGAAGAAGCTGATGAATCTTTGTATTGGCTGGAGGTTACCCAGGATGCCAGAATCTTTACTTCTGATCAATTACCACCCTTAATAAAAGAAGCCAATGAGTTAGTCAGTATTTTTAACGCCGCTGATATAACAGCTAAAAAGAATAGGGATGCTATAAATCCCAATATTACAAAATCTCAAAATCAGAAGTAATTATATGACTTACCGGGCAATTGGTTTAATGAGTGGAAGTTCTTTAGATGGATTGGATATTGCGTTTGTTGAGTTTGTGCACAATGCAGGAACATGGAATTATGAGATTGTCGCTGCTGATTGTTATGAATATAATGATGAATGGAAAAGCCGCTTACAGAATGCTACAAGCCTAAGCGCTTTAGATTATCAATTGCTTCATGCAGATTATGGTCACTACATAGGCAAGGAAATCCTTCGTTTTATAGACGAAATGGGCTTGCATTTTAAAGTTGGATTAATTGCTTCGCACGGTCACACCACCTTTCATGTTCCCCGGAAAAAAATGACGGCGCAATTGGGCGATGGCGCCGCTATTGCTGCAGAAACCGGCTTGCCTGTTGTAAGTGATTTACGTGCATTAGATGTTGCCTTTGGCGGACAAGGCGCCCCCATTGTACCTATCGGAGAAAAACTGTTACTGAAGGAATATGACATGTACTTAAACCTAGGTGGTATTGCAAACATCTCTTTTAATAATCCCGATAATTATCTTGCTTTTGATATTTGCCCCGCTAACCGTGTATTAAATATGATTGCTGCAAAAGACGGCAAAGAATATGATGCGGGTGGACAGATGGCTGCAATGGGAAATGCACATGAAGGACTGCTTCAAAAATTAAATGATCTTTTTTACTATCAGCAACCTTACCCAAAATCACTAGCCAATAATTTTGGAGTAGAGGAAGTGTACCCGCTTATCCGTTCCTTCGGACTTACGCATTTTGATGAACTGCGGACTTGTGTTGAGCATGTAGTACAGCAGATCAAATTAGCAATTAGCAATTGGCAATTGGCAAAAGGGAATGACCCCAAACCCCAAACTCCAAACCCCAAACTGTTAGTCACCGGCGGCGGCGCTTTTAATACATTTTTGATGAAGCGTCTTACAGAAGAATTAAATAAATTAAGTGTTGAAGTGATTGTGCCGGATGAAAACCTGGTTCAATACAAAGAGGCACTTATTATGGCATTTATTGGGGTGCTAAGATGGAGACAGGAATACAATGTATTATCTTCTGTTACCGGTGCGGAGAGAGATAGTATAGGCGGTGCGGTATGGATTGGACAGGAAGCATAGTGGTTACCGCTGCGCTTTTCTTTGCAATTGGTTAAAGCGGATAAGCTTTACTTTATTCAATTGTTGTTCCTGTTTAATAACATCTGCTTTTTCAAACAGACCCGGGCTAATTTGTAAGGCCTGTTGTTTCAGTGCCGGATTACTTTCAATAAAATTTGCCACAGCCACCAGGCTATCTTTTTCAATGCTGTTTATATCGATCGGCTTGCGCACCAGTATTTCATGTTTGGTATCATCAAAAGCAATATTGTACCCTGCAATATCGGGATGAGAAATATCCCGGTTGAGGCTTACCACTTTAAAGCCCGCTGTTGCATTATAAATGCACATCCATTTTGGCGGTTTTGCAGTGCCTTCTTTAGCGATAGAACGTTTAATTAATTCAAAGCTTCCATCAGGTGAATTGGTAGTAGTGCCATCATCGTAAAAAAAGCGGGTGCCTTCTCTACCGCCGGGTGTAACAGCGCCTTTAATATGCCAGTCAATAACAGGGTTGGCAGATGCCTGCAATTGTAATTGCTGTTGAGCAATAGTTGTATCTTTTTGTTTACCCTCACGGGTTAATGTTTCTATCTGTTTTTCCTGCTTGTTATTCATTACTGCATATTGCAGAACCAGACCAACGATCACTAACAAAAAATAACCTGCAAAAGCGCCCTTCAATTTTATTGATAAGCCCTGATACGGGCCGCTAACATCAGTATCGCTGGCAGGTAAAAATTTGTAAAGTATATAAGCAGGAATGACAGGCAGAAATAAAATTGCCGCAAGCGTCAGGTAGAAATTATCAGCCATAGTAGTGGTTTGTATAAATGTACATACAAAAGCGAGGAGTCAGGAGACAGGCTCCTGGCTCCTGTTACACAAATTCAAACTTATTCCCATCAAACAAACCCAGGTCACTCAATTTTAAATGTGGTATAACCAGCAAAGCCATAAATGAAAGCGTCATAAAAGGTGCTGATAAACTACTTCCCAAGTCTTTTGCCGCTTTGTCAATCGCTGAATATTTCGCAGCTACTTCATAGCCGTCTTCGATGCTCATTAAACCACCAACCGGTAGTGGTAGTACAATTTCTTTACTCCCCTCTCCGTAAGGAGAGGGGCCGGGGGTGAGGCTTACTCCGCCCTCTTTTTCTATAATCAAATTAACTGCCCTGCAAATACTTTCATCATCTACACCTACAGCAACAATATTATGTGAGTCGTGTGCAACTGATGAAGCAATAGCCCCGAGTTTCAAACCAAAATTTTTAATAAAAGCCTTTGCCACAGGCGCATCTTTATAACGATTAACCACAACTATTTTCAGTATATCGTTTTCTATGTCAGAAACAATATTTCCATTTTCTACTTGCGGTTCAACAAAAATTTTATTGGTGATCAGTTGTCCTTCTAATGCTTCAATAACCGGGAGTGGTGAATGGTGAGTGGTGAATTGAAAAACAAAGTCTTCCGGCTTCTTATGCCTGCAATGAAAATTGTTGATGCTCTTGCTTATTGCCAATTGTTTATTGGCTATTAACGACTTCCCTCCTTCCGCTACCAACTCTCCATTCACATACGTTTGCAGTACTTCAAAATTTTCCAAATCCTTCACCACGATAAAATCAGCAAAATCAGCCTCACGCAACAAGCCAACTTTTAAGCCATAATGCCCGACAGGATTAACACAAGCTGCTTGTAATACTTTAAAAACATCAATGCCTTTTGCCACCGCTCTTGCACAAAGCTGGTTAATGTGCCCTTCTACCAAACTATCAGGATGTTTGTCATCACTGCAAAACATCATCTGTTCAGGATACTCATTCAGTAAGTGAATTAATGCTTCAAAATTTTTAGCAGCACTTCCTTCCCGTATAATGATTTTCATTCCGTACTTCAACTTATCAAGGGCTTCTTCCGCGGTAAAACATTCATGGTCGGTAGAGATGCCGGCGTCAATATATTTCTTTGCTTCATCTCCACGTAAACCTGGTGCGTGACCATCTACCGGCTTGTTCCATTTTTGGGCAGCGGCTATTTTTTTCATCACTTCCGCATCGCCATTCAGTACACCTGGAAAGTTCATCATCTCAGTTAAGTAAAGAACTTCTTCCCGCTGCAACAAGGCTTCCACTGCTTTGCTATCCAGTATAGCGCCTGCCGTTTCAAACGTGGTGGCAGGCACACAGCTTGGCGCACCAAAATTGAATTTAAAAGGAACCGTTTTACCATTTTCAATCATAAACTCAACACCCTTTACGCCACATACATTTGCAATTTCATGCGGGTCGCTTACTGTGGCTACCGTACCATGCACTACTGCCAGCCGTGCAAATTCCGATGGGATCAGCATGGAGCTTTCGATGTGGATGTGTGCATCTATAAATCCGGGAAGGATATAGTTTAGAGGTTGGAGGTTAGGGTTTGGGGTGATAGAAACTATTCTTTCGCCTTCTATTCTTACTTCAGCCGCATATATTTTTTTTTGATGTACATCTACAAGATTACCGGTAATAGAGAAACTTGCCATAGACTTGCTTTGCAGCGAAGGTGCGGAATCTGCCTCTTATTTAAGCACTCTTTTATACCGGCAACCAACCCTGTTTGTACTCATATTCGGGTAATTGGTATAAAATAATGTAGCATGCCTGTTGTTCTCAACGGAGCAACTTAAATTCACTCAAAATTTAAAGCTATAATTATGAAAGCACTCCGCATCGCTTTAGCAGGCATAGCCACCATGGTTACCTTTTTTGTACAGGCGCAAACAGCCGATGAAATCATCAGTAAACATATTGAGGCCATTGGCGGTGCCGATGCCTGGCGCAAAGTTACCTCTGTAAAACAAGAGGGCACGTTAACGGTACAGGGCAACGTACAGGTAAGCTTTGTCACTACCACGCTTCATAACAAAGGCTCACGGCTCGATATTTCTGCAATGGGTATGAATGGGTATCAAATTATGACCCCTACCGCCGGCTGGGGCTTCATGCCTTTTCAAGGACAAACAAAACCTGAACCTGTTACTGAAGACCAGGTAAAAGAGGGAACCGACCAGTTAGATGTACAAGGCACATTGATAGATTATAAAACAAAAGGGCATACAGTAACGATGCTTGGCAAAGACGACATAGATGGTGTGGAAACATTTAAGTTGCAGGTAGCTCAAAAAAGTGGCAAAACAGAAACGCTGTTTTTTGATCCTAAAACATATTACATCATCCGCTCGGTTAGCAAGGTAAAAGCTAATGGACAGGAGATGGATCAAACTGTTAACTTGTCTAATTATAAAAAACTGCCGGAAGGCATTGTAGTACCTATGAGCATCACCATGCCGCAGGGAGAATTGGTCATATCAAAAGTTACCATCAACGGACCTGTGGATGAAGCCATTTTTAA
>JAQBNG010000186.1 GCA_028288675.1 Flavisolibacter sp.
TACCTGTTACAGGCATGATCGAGAACTGGCCGTAATCGTTCATCCATGGCGATGGCTGGTGTGTTTGCTTGAAGCCACGAATTTTATCAGAAGCATACGTGTAGGCCCACCCATCACCCATGCGGCCGGTTTGCGGCGTCCAAAAGTTCATGCCCCAGGGCACACAGATTGAGGGATACGTATCGCCATTGGAAAGACTTGGTTTAGAATCGGTGCCCATTAACGGGTTCACCCACTCAACAGGATCGGTTACTTTGTCAACCGTCTGGGCATGACTTTTTGTTATAGCAAACAAAGAAGCAAAGAGGATTGCACTATGTATTTTCTTCATGTCCATCTTGTTTTGTAGAATGATCCGCGCTTTTTTCTTTTCGCTTGATTGGCGATAAGTTGCTCGCCTTTGCAAGCGCTTACCCATCTAGCCTATAAAGTTCCGTTTGCCTTCGGCCACAAGTACTATTGAAAAATGATCAGTCAAGGCAGATAAAGAGAATTTATTCAGAGTTATCTCTATGCCAGGTAAGCCGGTGTTTTGTATGGCTGCTTTTCGGTTCATAAGTGTGAAGTTGAAAGTGAGAAGGGTTTGCTCGCTGTAGCAATGATTTTATTCGTTTTAAGTTTATCACTGTTCATAAAATGTAAGAAATCATCGTTAAGCAAACAGCCAGATTCTATAAAAACGTTTCTATTGCAAAAACGTTTTAGCAAATTAAAGCAAAAAACCAGATTACCAAAAAATTATACTGTTTAGATCACTATGTTGAAGCCAGAATTCAACAAATTGGGAGGTGTTAGAAAAATGAGATTTTTATAGTGGCTTTACATGACCCAATGTTTATTAGTTATGTATGCGTCCGATCTTCAGATTCCGGGTTCCGCTTTCAAATCTATTGCTGATATAAAAAACTTTATTTGCGATTTTCATTTTGCAAGAGCACGGTTTTTCCTGTCTTTGCCGATTCTCTTGCTGCTTCTAAAATTCGTACAACAGTGACGTTGGTAGCCAGAGAATACAAGCCATTTTCAGGCAACTTTATCTTGCCCCGAATGACATCTGCGAAGTAAGAAAACGGGTCTTCATATACTGCAACTTCGTTAACGGTTACTTTGATTTTTTGCTCGCCCTTTGATGTCTTATTGCGCATCCGCATAGCTGTATTGTTTTCAGCAATCACGTATCCGGTTTGGCCATACACTTCCATATCCTTGCGGCTGAAAGGCCAGTTCCAGGATGCTTGTATAATGCACTGCGCAGTTGGGTATTCAACAATGATGGTGGCCTCATCATCCACCTTGGGATATATAGCCGGTTTAAACTGCCGGGTAGTTGCCGTGACAGAAACCGGTTGCTCACCTTTCATTAAATAGGTCATCAGGTTAGCACCATAGCAACCAAAATCTATCAGGGCACCACCACCGTTTTGTACAGGATCAATCAGCCAATCCAGGGACTCTTTGCTCAAGCCAATTTCCTTTGGCCCTTCATGACCGTCGTGCACTACTACCTTTTTAATGCTACCGACATAGTTGCTATCATTCACCAACTGGTAGGTTTTAACTGTAGTTGGATACCAGGAAGTTTCGTAATTGGTGAGTAAATAAATGCCATGCTTTTTAGCCAGCGTCTCCATTTTTTTTGCATGTATTAAATTAGTAGCAAGGGGCTTTTCTACCATCACGTGAATGCCACGGGGAGCGCAGGCTTCCACAGCCTCCATGTGCTCATACACGGAGCCAAATGCTACCACTGCCTCCGGCTTTATTGCATCCAGCATTTGAGCAAGGTCAGTATAGAAAAGTTTTGGTGAAAGGCTAAACCTCTTTGCATATCGTTCGGCCAGTTCTTTGTTGGGTTCATAAATGCCTACCAGTTGTATATCACCTTTGTCTTTGCGGCTTAAAATCCAGGGCACATGTACATGTTTTATACCGGCAACTGCAAGGCGCAGCGGTGCAGTACCGGATGCCTGCGCTGAAACCTTACCAAGCATAAAAAGACCAAGCAAAAACGATAGTCTAAATAAAGTGGCAGTGACCATTACAGATTTTGATCGTTTGCAGGAAGTTGTCATAAGCAATATATTTTAGAAATGAGAACCCGTGATATAAAACAATCATTTTGCATTTACCCAAGCTGATTTTAAAACTTACACTTGTGTTCATGCATATATAGCGCAAAAGTATTTCCAACATGCGCTACCGGTCATTTACTGCAGGCCTGTTATTTCAGTTTGAAGCCACTCACGCCTTCCCTGCTCATCTTAACCGGTTTGATGTTGCCCGCTTCATCAAAAAATAGTTCATCTATGCAGGTCACGCGGTGGTTGCCATCAGTTTCTCCTAAAGGCCTGCGGTGATAAATAATATACCATTTGTCCTTAGTCGCCTGGATGACTGAATGGTGGCCCGCACCGGTAGCGATAGTTGAATCCTGTTGTAATATTTTACCCACACGTTCAAAAGGTCCAAATGGATTATCAGCTACAGCATAAGCTACGGAGTAGTTAGGACCAGTCCACCCTCCTTCCGACCACATAAAATAATATTTATTATTACGCATGAACATGAAAGGCCCTTCCACATAACCCTTAGGTGTGATTTCTTTAAAAGTGGTGCCATCAGCATAGGTTTCCAGGCCAGTGAAATCACTTTTTAATTTGGCGATGTTGCAATGCCGCCAGCCACCATAAATAATGTAGTACTGCCCGTCTTTATCTTTAAACACAAACTGGTCAATAGGCTGGGCGCCGTTGTAAAATTTATCAATCAGGGGCTTACCTAAATAATCTTTAAAAGGTCCTTCCGGCTTATCAGCAACGGCAACGCCAATGCCGCCTTGTTGGTTGTTATTTTGAATATCGTTTGCACCAAAGAACAGGAAATATTTATCCTCTTTTTTTACAATGGCTGGTGCCCACACAGCACGGCGGGCCCACTTAACATTAGCCGTATCCAGTATCCTCGAGTGCTTTGTCCATTGCAACAAATCAGTAGAAGAAAAAGCATCAAGGAAAACCTGCTCGTTATATTTGGCAGAATAGGTTGGATAGATCCAATATTGTTTGTTGAAAACAACCCCTTCGGGATCAGCATACCAACCTGTAAAAAGCGGGTTACCCGAGGTTTGATCACTGCTTTTTTGAGGTATTGTTTTATGAGCGCAGGCAGCAAAGGCCACAGCTAACAAACTATAGAAAGCGGCTTTATATATCATCGGCAATTGATTGTTTATCACCTTGTCCTGTTGTTGAAATCTCATTTATCTTTTGATTATTTTATTTGATTTAAGACAACACGATTATTTTGTATCAATACTTATTTTACCCCCTTTCTTAAATAAATCGTGTGATACGAAGTAGCCTTTATTTTTTTTACCGTCCACTTTAAGTGAAGTCAAACTTCTTCCTTTTCCCGGCTTGGTTATAGTGAGCAATTTACCCGTGCTGGTTTTCCATTTTATCTCATCAAAAAGAGGAACCGTCACAATGTATTCTGCATCGGTTGCAGAGAAAGGGTATAAGCCCAATGCAGTGAATACATACCAGGCTGACATTTCTCCCGCATCATCCATTCCGGAAAGTGTAAGGCCATCTTTAATACCGTATAAATTGTTTAGAATGTGATCAAGTATTTTCTGTGTTTTTTCCGGCTTACCTATAAATGTATAAGCAAATGGCGCTTCATGATCCGGTTGGTTTCCATGGCAATATTGCCCTACCATCGTTTCTATATTCCGGGCAATATAGTTAGGGTTCCAGGGCACTGTAAACAACGAATCCAGCTTCGATTCAAATCCTTTCGGTCCTCCATATAATTCGATTAAGCCCGGCATATCGTGCGGCGCATAAAACGATACCTGCCAGGCATTGGCCTCCCTATACATATACTCATAATATGGAAACTGCGGGTTGAAAGGTTTTATCCAGTCACCATTTTCGAGCCGCCCCCTCATAAACCGGGTAGAGGGATCAAACATATTTTTATAATTTTTCGACCTGGCCATGAGTATCCGGTAATTCACTGTGTCACCCAACTTTTTAGCTATCTGCGCAACAGAATAATCATCATAAGAATATTCAAGGGTTTTGGATACGCCTGCCTTCGCCTTTGTTTCTACATTAGGCTTTGGTATGTCAGGATCGGATATAAAACCTTTCTGAATGTATTCGGTAATGTGGGGACGGGCAGGGCGGGGAACATCTCCAACATTGGCGTTCCTTAATAAGATCTGGTATGTGCCCCTAATATCAAAAGCATCAATTCCCCTGAGGTAGGCACCCGCAATGGAGGAAGATCCATGATCGCCATGAAAGAAGGTAGGTATGAACCCGGTCTTATCACCTACATCTTTCATTGATTTAATAACATCAAGCGTAACGTTGGGTGTAAGCAGACCTAACAAAACATCCTTGTTCCTGTACGTATCCCATAAAGAAGGTTCGGTGTAATAGTTGAAGTCTTCTTTAACTACATTCTTTTTTGCATCCCTGAATTCTCCGCTCACATCGCTGCGTAATGCAGGCCACAAAAATGAACGATAAAGGCAGGAGTAAAACATTTTTGTTTGTTTGTCGGTGCCGCCTTTCACCTGTATCGAAGACAAAAGCTTTTCCCATTTTTCGTTTGCTTCGCTGCGGACGTCAGCAAAAGATTTATTCCCAATTTCCTGATGGAGGTTTTGTTTTGCATTTTCTATACTTACAAATGACAACCCTATCTTGAGTTCAACTGGTGCAGTGCAGCCATCAGCAAGATGTGCTATCGCAAACCCTGTTCGCTTACCCACCCCGGTTGTATCCAGTCTTTCAATTTTGGTGTTTAGTCTTGCATAGAAGTAAACATTTTCTCCGCCCTGGAACCCCTGTATAGCTGAATCGCCAATGAGCTCAATGTTCCAGGTAGATACCCTGCTGTTGGCTTTACCCAAGTCAAAAAGTATCTGCCTTCCTGCGTTGTTTTTGTATTCATACTTATGGTACCCGCATCGCAACGTAGAAGTCAAACTAACATTCACGTTATAATCATCAAGATATACCTGGTAAAAACCGGGCGAAGCGCTTTCTTTTTTATGCGAGAACCGTGACCCGACTTTTGTGCCCGGGTTTGAGAGAGGAAGTATGGGAATGTTACAAAGATTCCAATGGCCTTTATTGGTATGCGTAAAGCCAAAAATAACGGTGTCCTCATATTCGTATCCGGCACCGGAACCATATTCTGTCATAGGGCTTAGCTGCACCATGGCATTGGGTAATGAGCTGCCGGGAAAAGTAAGGCCGGCCCATGACCGCCAACCTTTTGGCAGGTTGTACCCAAGTATGGCTGAATCGGTAAGAGGTGCTGTACCAATAAACGTGTTTACATACCTTGTATAGGATTTTGTAGATTGACTTTTAGCTGCAATTGATGAAAGCAACACAACTATCACTATAGTTAAACCAACTTTTATTCTGTTTGCCATTGTTTAAAGATTCATACAGTAATAATTGCCTGGTTGGCTACTTCTTTTTCTCGAGCATTTTAATAAAGTAGCCACCCACCACGCTTCTTGCCTGGAAGCCTACTTGTTTACCGGTGGTGGTTTCATGCCAGTCGCTCAGTGGTACCCGGGAAGTGGTTTTGGTGGCAAAGAGGTAAAGCGGCTCCACAAACTTTTGAAACTCCGCTTTGGTATCAGCCAGCGTGGCGGTCCACATGATCCAGTCCGATTTGGTATAGGTACGGCGGCTGTCAAGCGGTAGTCCAAATTCTTTTTGCTTGGTTAAATAATACGCCACTTCTTTTTGAGCTACTTCTTTTGGAAACACATCCAGCTCTAAAATCTTATCCCACACCAGGTTGTACTTCTGGCTCCAGGTATCACCCCTCTCGAATGTGAGGCGGTAGTGATCGCCCCCATCGGCCATCTGCATCCAGCGGGGCGCCATGGCTTTGGCGGTATCTCTATACTTTTTTGCAATGTCTTTATAGCCTAACTTCTCAGCAAGCATGGCATAAGAGGCAATACCCATAATAGCTTTTACCGATAGGTTGGCATTGCGGGCCAGGTGACCTGCAAAATCATCGGTACAGAGTTGATTAGAGGGGTCAAAGCCATCACGCACCAAAAAATCAACCCAGGTGCTCAGCGTCTTCCAATGTTTTTTGGCATAGCCCGCATTGCCTTCTTGTTTAGCAATAGCTGCAGTTAAAATAAGCATGTTGCCGCTTTCCTCCACCGGCATGTCTTCGCCGTAGGTTTGGCCGTTAGCCAGCGGGTACGTTCCAAGGTCATGGGCGGCAAAAGGCTTGGTCCACCGGCCGCTTTCACTATAGTAAAAAATGCCGTTGAGCATTCCTTTTAACAGCTCCGGATTATAAAGCAGGAACAGGGGCGCCGAAGGGTAAGTTATATCCACGGTGTTGATAGAGCCGTTGCTGAAGTTTTCTTTGGATAGAAACAAGATCTCGCCTTGCGGGCTCTTTACCAGCTTATGAGCTGAGATAGCCTGGCGGTAAGCCAGCACACAAAGCGAAGCGTACTTCTCTCCGCCTGCAGCCACTGCATCCGCATGCATTTTTTTATCAAAGGCTTTGCAGTACTGCAGGATAGTTTTGTAGTCGCTATGGGCTTTTGCCAATTGCTTTTCAATGGTCTGCGAAGGGTCGCTCTTCCACCAGGGCTGCAGGTTTTGCGTAAAGTACTGAACGGATGTTACATCATCATACCCAATCATCACTACCTGCTCTTTTGCAACACTTCCAATTTTACCAAACGACAATACCGTATTGAGCATTAAGTTCTTTCCTTCGGTAGCGGTAGAAGCGGTGTTGCCCTTTTGAAACGAAGAAAGTGCAGTTGCGTCCGGGGTAATGTATTGCTTTGCTCCCGAAGCAGTAGGCACAGCCACGTACATATAGCCCCAATCAATACGCAGATCATCGCCCTTTTTTTGTAGGACCGGTTGCTCTTTGGTGCCAGCTTTTAGCAACGACAAATTCTGATAGCTATACTTGGTTGCCGTTACCGGTTGTGCCGGTGTGTTTACTGCAATTCCGGTAGAAGCGCCGAAATAAACCTGCACATCATGTGGTTTGCCATCTGCCGATTTTACGCTGTATGTGATGTAAGAAACAGGACGGGCTACCAGGGTAAGGTCGCTGAGCAGTAAGGGCGAAGTAAACGTCACCGTTAAACCAACACCTCCACTGCTGAAATCATATACCGTCTGCGTAGCAGAAAGGCGAACAGCAGTTTGAGTGGCAAGGTGTACTGCTTTGTTTATCGGCTTTACTTCCCGTACCACATCGGCATCCAGTTCTCCCGGCCCGCCTGTATTTACTACGTGTATAGCCAAAACATTTGTCCCCTTTTTTAAGCCGCCATCTTTTTTTAACGGCACATAGATCGCCTTGGAGGCGCAGCAACCTGCTTCATAAACTTTTTGGCCGTTAAGGTAAACTTCAATATTGTCATCATAGCGCAGCTTTAAGAAAGCTTCTTCATTGTTACCTGACGACAATTGAAATTCCTGCCGCGTCCATACATCTTTTGTTTTCCATACCGTTGTTGGAGACGCATTGTTGCTGGTAAGCGGCAGAGCTCCAATCTTCCAGGCTGCATCGTTGAAAGCTGTTTGTTTCCAATCATCTGAGGGCTGGCTTTCAGTATAATGAAGCATACCGTTAGATACTGCTTTACCGGCTATCAAGCTTTGATACGATTTGCTTTCATTACCTAAGAAACGGTACACTTTGCCATCCACTTTTATGCAACCCATGAGGGAATGGTCAGTACCGGTCCAGTGTTTGGTAGTTGTGGCATTCAACTCATCCGAAAACGACCATACGCTGAAATAAGGATCGTGTGTAATTAAAGGATAGGCTGGCGCCTTTTGCGATTGTGCCCATGTAATAGAAGTAAGAAAAATATGAAAAAGGACCGCAAAAATTTTGTTCATAGTAACCAATTTACGTTCGTTGATTTAAAATTGTGATGACAAAATCAATTTCACAATCTGTCTTCCCGGCTAACCGAAGGGCTTGGGTTCTGTACAAAAGAATACTTTTTATTCCGGGCAAAAAAATTTTGCTCAAACGTTTTAGTTCTATTATTTATCTTACGCTCCTTTGCTTTTTTGCAATAAAAGTTTCAGTGATACGCATTCAAAATCATCTAACCTTTCAACCTTATCATCGCATGAATAGGAACATTCTTTTACTCCTTTCAACTTACTTCTTACTTGCAGAAAGCAGGGCTCAAAAAATGGAAGACAACGTTGTAAAATACGTAAAGCCCATCATTGGAACGCAGCGTATGGGCCATACCTATCCCGGCGCCACCGTACCTTTTGGAATGGTGCAATTGAGTCCGGATACTGATACGATCCCTTACGAGATGAATGGCAAATACAACCCGGATGTGTATAAATACTGCGCAGGCTACCAGTACGATGATAAAACGATTGTTGGCTTCAGCCACACGCATTTTAGCGGCACCGGGCACTCCGACCTTGGCGACTTTTTAATTATGCCGACAACCGGGCCACTGAAGTTAAACCCGGGTACTGCAGCCAATCCATCATCGGGTTTTCGTTCGGTTTTCAATCATCAGAACGAGGCAGCGCAGGCTGCTTATTACAAAGTAAAATTGGACAGCTATAACATACTGGCTGAACTGACTTCTACCGAACGGGTGGGCTTTCATCAATATACCTTTCCAAAATCTGACAGTGCGCATATCATTCTTGATTTGATGAGTGGCATTTATAATTATGAAGATAAAAACGTGTGGACCTTTCTTCGCATTGAAAACGATACCCTGGTAACCGGCTATCGCCAGACGAATGGCTGGGGACGTACACGAACATTATACTTCGCTTTAAGCTTTTCAAAACCTTTCACCAGCTATGGTGCTCAAAATTTCTCAAAGCGCCAGGTCTATCGCGGCTTCTGGAGTAAGTGGAACCAGGCCCAAAACTTTCCTGAGCTGGCTGGTAAACAACTTCGTGCTTACTTCGATTTCAAAACAACGGAAGGCGAAGCGATCAAATTAAAATTTGCGCTCTCGGCTGTAAGCACAGAAAATGCTGTGCTGAACCTGCGCACCGAAACACCAGGCTGGAATTTCAACCAGGTAAAGGCGGAGGGACAGGCTAAGTGGGAAAAAGAATTACGGAAACTTACTATTGAGACAAAAGACAAAGAAACAAAGGAAAATTTTTATACAGCCCTATATCATGCCTTTATCAGTCCAACCATTTACATGGATGTTGATGGCAGTTATCGTGGCCTGGATCAAAACACTCATAAAGCAGATGGCTTTACTAATTACACAACATTTTCGTTATGGGATACTTATCGTGCCTTGCATCCCCTGTTCAATATTGTTCAACCCAAACGTAACGCTGATATGGTGCAAAGCATGTTGGCGCACTACAACCAAAGCACCTTGCACATGCTGCCGGTGTGGAGCAATTCGGCTAACGAAAACTGGTGCATGACCGGCTATCACAGCGTATCTGTAATTGCTGATGCCATTGTAAAAGGCAATGTGCCGTTCGATGTGAACAAGGCCTTGGATGCCTGCATTGCCACCAGTAACCACCGGGGCTTTGATGGCTTAAGTTATTATTTGGACAGAGGTTATGTTCCCGAAGACAAGAGCGGCTCTTCTGTATCGCAAACGCTGGAATATGCTTATGATGACTGGTGCATTGCGCAAGCTGCAAAAAAATTAGGCAGGGATGATGTTTATAAAACTTACAGCAAAAGGGCTCTTAATTACCAGAACGTTTATGATGCTTCTACCGGCTTTATGCGTCCGAAGCTAAACGATGGCAGCTATCGCAAAGCGTTCGATGCAATGAGTACACATGGGCAGGGGTTTATAGAAGGCAATGCCTGGAACTACAGCCTGTTTGTTCCCCACGATCCCGTAAGCATGATCGAATTAATGGGAGGTAAAAGGAAGTTTGTAAAACATCTTGATTCTTTATTCACCATGGAGTTGCCCGATAAATATTTTGCTGAAACTGAAGACATAACCCGCGAAGGTATTATTGGTAATTATGTGCACGGCAACGAGCCCTCGCACCATGTAGCTTACCTCTACAACTTCACAGATGAACCATGGAAAACTCAGGCCCGCGTCCGGCAGATACTGCCTATGCAATACAAGAATACACCTGATGGCTTGGGTGGTAACGATGACTGTGGGCAAATGAGTGCCTGGTACATTTTCAGTTCACTTGGCTTTTATCCCGTGGCACCGGCATCAGATCAGTATTGGTTTGGCAGCCCCGCTGTTGATGCAGCAACACTACAATTAGAGAATGGCAAAACATTCAGCATACAAGCCATTAATCAAAGCGATAAAAATGTTTATGTGCAAAAAATTATGTTGAATGGACAGCTATTAAACCGCCGCTACATCACTCATCCCGAAATTATGAACGGCGGTAAGCTGGTTTTTTACATGGGTGCTAAACCGGCGAAAAGTTGATTGTTGTTCAATACTTTTTTTACTAAAATACCTGCTCCATTTCATTTATTCATCAACCATAATGCACACAACAATGCAAACAAGAGTCAAGTTAATATTCATCGCAATTATTAGTTTCATCTCGTATGCAGCAGCAGCACAAACAGACACTGCTTTTTATAACAAAACCTATCCGGCAATAGTTTCTAACAAAGCAGCAAAAGAGACGTACCCGATCTTATCCATTGATACTATCACAAAGAAAAAATATATGCTCGTCTTTGTGAATCGTAGTGCAACTTTTCCGGATAGCACCAAACAAAAGTTGATCAACACTTTTTTTAAAGTCTATCCCAAGGAAGCCAAAGCCTACAATAAAAAAGCCATGAAGAAAGTAGTATTTACCATCGAGCCGGGGTACAGTGGTGTGGCTGCTGCCAACAACGGAAGAATATTTTATAGCCCTGCCTGGTTTGCCAAAAACCCACAGGACATCGACGTGGTTACACATGAGTGCATGCACATCGTACAATCGTACGGTGGTGGCAGCGGGCCGGGTTGGATCACTGAAGGCATCGCTGACTATGTTCGCTATAAAATGGGCGTAAACAATGAAGCCGCTAACTGGAAGATGCCCGACTATTCCGCCAAGCAAAACTTTAATAATTCATACCGTATCACCGCACGGTTTTTTGTTTGGATTGAAAAAAAATATGACAAAAAATTTGTACGCAAGTTGGATAAAGCAATGCGTGAAAAAGCCTACACAGCCACTTTCGTTAAAGAGCATACAAGCAAAACTTTTGAAGAGTTATGGGCTGAATACGGGGCCAACCCTTCAATCTAAATTGGTGCAGGCAATTGGCAGCATTTTATGGATAGCAGTGTAGTGTTTGTATAGTTCACAACCGATGGTTCAATTGTAGCCATGGATTATATAACGTCGGTGTCAAAACCCCTGTTGGTCGTGGGTATTGCACACGGTGAGCCTATTGCTATCTTTAGGACATTTATCATGAAGAATGTTTCTCTGAAAGACATTGCGCAGAAAGTAGGTACATCTATTTCAACTGTTTCTTTTGTGCTTAACGGCAAGGAAAAGCAAGTACGCATTAGCGACATCCTGGCAAAGAAGATCAGGGAGGTAGCCAAGAAGGAAGGTTACCTGCCTAATAAGATGGCCATTGGCCTTAAAACCGGCAAATCAAATATCGTAGGCTTAGTGGTAGATACTATATCAGGACGTTTGTTTGCAGCCTTAGCCGAGGTAATAGAAAAGGAGTTGGATAACCACGGTTATAAAGTTATTTATTGCAGCACCGGCAATAATGCGAAGAAAGGAAAGGAGTTAATTGAATTGCTATATCAACACCAGGTAGATGGATACATGATCATTCCTGCAGAAGGCATGGAGAAAGAAATTGGCCAATTAGAAGAACAGGGGAAACCATTGGTTTTAATTGACAGTTACTTTCCCAAACTTAAAACAGCACATGTACTGGTGGACAACTATGGGGGCATAAGCGATGCGGTTGATTTCCTGGTTAAAAAGCAGTACAAAAAAATAGCTTTTGTTTACAATGATGTAGCTATGATCCAGATGAAGGAACGGAAAAGAGCTTACCAGGAAAAGATGAAAGGTGCTGGTATAAAACCGTTGGCCGACTGGCTATTAAAAGTTCCATTTGCAGATGCTGGAGAAGAACAAGCCTTGAAGATAGAACTGTTCTTAAAAAAGGTGCAGCCCGATGCGGTAATTTTTGCTGCTAATTATTTAGGTATCCACGGCATTGAAGCCATCCACAACCTTAAGCTGAAATTTCCAGCGGATATTGGTATCATTTGTTTTGACGATCACGAAGTATTCAACTTACATCAACCTGCGATAACTGTTGTTAAGCAACCGGTACCAGAGTTAGCGAAGACCGCAGTTGCCATTCTTTTGGCAAAACTGCGAAAAGAGCCATCGTCTGCACCAGATGCTGTTGAAATTAAAGCGAAACTTATTG
Source organism: Flavisolibacter sp. (assembly GCA_028288675.1). Taxonomy (GTDB): domain Bacteria; phylum Bacteroidota; class Bacteroidia; order Chitinophagales; family Chitinophagaceae; genus Flavisolibacter. The sequence continues at coordinate 12,469 of JAQBNG010000186.1, forward strand.
AAAGACAATCTACACGGTAACCTTTTTGTAGTATAAAATACTAAAACCAGTACCGCCTTGCATGGTACTATCTACTTGTTAGAATCATAAAAGATAAAAGCCTGAAGCCACTGCAAACTGCATTGCAGCAGATAGCCTTTTGAAGACGGCTTTTAATGATTTATTTGGCATCATCTCATACCTGCTCATAAAACCAGAAGAAGTAACGAGGATAATGACAGGCTTATTCATATTTTGGTTTTTAGAATCAGATAAATGTTAAGTAGTAATGTATCCTGTTATAACTTAACGTAAAGGAAGAAAAAGGAAAGCCGGATGTCCAAAAGCTGCTACCGTCGTTACCCACACGGAAGAAGAGGAAACGAAAGAATTGTTGGCGCTTTTAAAACATAATCTTGTTCATTACAAATGCTTTGAATAAAGAAGTAAAAATGGAAACGAGCTTAATCAAAACACAGGCATACGTAAACGGACAATGGGTGGGAGCCGCCAGTGGAAAAACATTTGACGTCACCAACCCCGCCACGGACAAGAATATCATTTCGGTGCCTGATATGGACCGCAATGATGTGCGTAAAGCCATTGAAGCAGCCGATGCAGCATGGCCTGCCTACCGCGATACCACGGCAAAAGAACGGTCAGCACTTTTGCGTGCCTGGTTCAACCTGATGATCACCCACAAAGAAGAATTGGCTTATATCATGACCATTGAATCGGGTAAAGTAATGGCTGAAAGTTTGGGTGAAGTAGCTTACGGTGCGGCCTTTATTGAATGGTTTGCCGAAGAAGCTAAACGGGCTTATGGTGATGTGATACCACCGCACACAAAAGATAGGCGCCTGGTAGTAATCAAGCAATCCATTGGCGTTGTAGCTGCTATAACACCGTGGAATTTTCCACTGGCAATGATTACCCGCAAGGTTGGTCCCGCACTTGCTGCGGGATGTACCGTGGTAGTAAAGCCACCTTCCGAAACGCCATTGACCGCTTTGGCCATTTCTTATTTAGCAGAGAAAGCCGGCTTTCCGCCAGGTGTCTATAATACTATCACCTCTACCCAAAGCAGCGAAGTAGGGAAAGAGCTTTGTGAGCATAAAAAAGTGCGGAAGGTTTCTTTTACAGGCTCTACCCCGGTAGGTAAAATACTGATGCAACAATCAGCGTCGACCCTTAAAAAGCTGTCGCTGGAACTGGGTGGCAATGCACCCTTTATAGTATTTGATGATGCCGACATTGATGAAGCGGTAAAAGGTGCTATCGTTTCTAAATACCGGCACAATGGACAAACCTGTGTTTGCGTAAACCGGGTACTGGTACAAAACGGTGTCTACGATGAATTTGTGGTAAAGTTTACAAAAGCAGTGATGGAATTAAAAACCGGCGATGTTCTTCAAAAAGATGTTCAGGTTGGACCGCTGATTAATGAAAAGGGGTTACAGAAAGTGGAGGCACACATTCGGGATGCAGTGGAAAAGGGTGCCACCATTACCACAGGTGGAAAAGCAATTGGCGGCTTATTCTTTCAGCCAACAGTATTAACCGGGGCCACGCCGCAAATGTTGATCGCCAAAGAAGAAGTATTTGGACCTGTAGCACCGGTTTTTCACTTCAACACAGAAGCAGAAGCGATACAGATGGCCAACGATACGGACTATGGTTTGGCTGCCTACTTCTATAGTAAAGATGTAGCAAGGTGCTGGCGGGTGGCGGAAGCATTAGAGTATGGCATGGTTGGCATTAACGAAGGCCTGATATCTACTGAAGTGGCACCGTTTGGTGGCGTGAAAGAATCGGGTTTTGGAAGAGAAGGGTCTAAGTACGGAATGGAGTATTATATGGAGATAAAATACCTCTGTTTTGGAGGCATTAGTAATCCATAAGCCGTGGCTTCTCAAAACGATCACCAATGATTTCTTAGGTGAATGAATCCGATGTAATGAAGCCCGAAAATGAATAAAGTACACAAATGCGCATACTGTCTTCAGTAGTATTTTAAATAACAATCAAAAAAATAAAATGAAAATAGTAGTAATTGGTGCAACAGGCACAATCGGAAAAGCAGTAGCAACTCTTTTAAAAGAAAAAGGGCATGAAGTAATTGAAGCCTCCCGTTCTTCTCAACCATCAATTGATTTCACTAATGCTTCTTCCATCGATCAGTTTTATGAAAAGATCGGAGAGATAGATGCGATTGTGACCACTGCCGGTGATGCAGCATTTGTAGCATTGGATGGCCTGACTGAAGAACAAATTCAATTATCGCTTAACAGTAAGTTAATGGGGCAAATCAACACCGTACGTAAAGGCTTGAAGTACTTACGTGCTAATGGTGTAGCGGTTATCACAGGTGGTATGTTAGCTTATTCGCCCTGGCCTAAGACCTCCATGATCACCATGGTGAATGCAGGACTGGAAGGTTTCGTGAAAGGCGCTGCTTTGGATATGACCAATGGTCACAGAGTGGTGATAGTGCATCCGCCATGGGTAGCAGAAACGGCCCAAAAGTTAGGCATGGATGCAACACCCTGGCCTAAGGCAGCAAAAGTCGCTGAAGCGTATTTAGATGCAATTGAAGGAACGCAAAATGGGGCGCCGGTATTCGTAGAAGGCTATCTGCCGGCATAAACTATTTAGCCTTGCCAGCAGGAACCAGGAGTAATTGTTGTTAGTCATTTTTAATCAACCAAACAGGGAAGTTACAATGATCAAAAACACTGCTCATTGTTATGAGGCCTGGAAGGCGAAAGGGAAAGAATAGAAAAAGGAAACGTGATGCTAATACGATAAGCTTTCTTACATGACAAGTTTCTATACAATTTCACTGCTTTGTCACCAATAAATTAACTGTAACGTGGATCACTTGTTAGATGCCGGTTAATTTAATCAGGTTCGAGTCCTGACAGATTACAATCATCTTTTTAAATCTCTTGGAGTATCCTGTATAAAAACACTGTTAACAATCTTTTTTTTACGTCTTGTTAAACAGATTTAGATTAAAATATTTTCCTGCGGTTTTGCGTTACAGGTGCAATCAATAAATCAATCATTTTATTTTATAAGTATGCGAATTGCAAATGTGAAACTGGCTCTTGCACTTGTGGCGGGATTGGGAATTTTTTCTGCATGTCAAAAAGAAGTTCAGGACAAACCTGCAGAGGTTACACCACTTACCAGCCCTAAAATAAACGACTCAGCCCTTTTATATGCCCGTGATCTTTATTTATGGTACTCACAAATCCCTTCCACCTTTACTGCGCAAAGCTATGCCGACCCTAATGCCGTTTTAGAAGCCATAAGGGCTTATAGCATAGAGCCGGGTTTTAGTGCCCCCGTTGACAAGTGGAGCTTTGCTTACAAGCAGAAGGATTGGGACAACGTGAGTTCCGGCATAATAGAAGACTTTGGTCTGAATATATTCTTCCGTACGGCGGACGACCTTAGAGTAAAAATTGTAGAACGTGATTCACCGGCAGGCAGGGCAGGCATACAGCGGGGATGGAGGATAATTAAGGTAAATGGCAGTACTGATATCAGTACAAGCAATACCGATTTTCTTGTAAAGAATGTATTCGAAAGTAGCAGAACCAGCTTTACTTTTCAAAAGCCGGACGGCACCTTCAATGATATAATATTGAATGCCGCTACCTACCAGGAACATCCTGTTATTTTAGACTCAGTGTACACGGCAGGCAGCCGCAAAGTGGGCTATTTTGCGCTGAATTCTTTTTTGGGTGATACAACAGAAGTCTATAACAATTTCCAACGGGTATTTAGTGGGTTCAGCAATCAAAATGTGCAGGATGTCATTGTTGACCTTCGTTACAACGGCGGAGGCTACGTCAGTATTTCTGAAAAACTAACCAATTATCTTGTCGGTGCATCCGCTAACGGAAATGTTATGATGACCCAGAAATTCAATGATAAGTATTCGCAGTATAATGAGACAACGAGGATTAATAAACTAGGATCGCTAAACATCAGCAGGGTTATTTTCATTGTTAGCAACAACACAGCTTCTGCAAGTGAATTGCTTATCAATAACCTTAAGCCTTATCTCGATGTAAAGCTTGTTGGGCCTTCAAATACGCATGGCAAACCAGTAGGCTTTTTTCCTGTGCCTGTAGGCGATTGGTATGTTTTTCCTGTTTCGTTCCGTACGGTTAACAAAAACGGCGAAGGCAACTACTTCAACGGAATTCCTTTGGATAATAGAACGGCCGACGGACTTGACAAAAATTGGGGGGATGTGAATGAGGCTTGCCTTGCCAGTGCATTAAAATACATTAGCAGCGGATCGTTCAGGGTAGGCGCACAAAATGATAATAGTCGTGTTGACCCGGCAGTGGAGCAAAGCAACGGACTACTGGAAGCGCCTTCATTTAAAGGTGCTGTTGCAGCAAAAAGACTTTAAAAATAACCGGAAGTATAAAAAAGTGGCTGTCGAGAGACAGCCACTTTTTTAGTATATAGAGAGACCAAAAATTCCCTACCGCTATTTAGACCCGGTGGGGGGACACTGCTTTTTCAATGTCTTTTTCTTCCCTATTGTTGCAGGCGTTTTTTTATGCAACGTATTGCCTCCATCATTACCAACAGTGTCTGCAATGATGTGTTTATTTTGAATAAATACATCCGCTTTTGCTGCCCTTTCTTTTGTTGCAGGATCCTTTGCCTGCACATCAATCTTCGCCTTTACATCCTGTGCAAAAGAAGCAACTGAAACTGACGCAAGGGTAATTAAAAGCAGCAATCTTTTATTCATAAATTTTTTTCTTAGCGTCATCGAATTCAATGCCAGAAGCCTTTCGCTCCGGGGTCAGGCTGACTTTAATTATCTTATCTTTTGCATTGTCATCAGCTATGATGCAGTAAAAATAAAATGCGATAGCCCCTACTTTGGAACACCATTTTCAACACGTATGGCTTCTTTTAGCGTTGGAGCGGCAGCCTTCTTTATCTCATGGCGCTTTGTATAAACGCTGATGGCATAAACAACCCCAAGAACTAAGATAATAAGAAGGGCAATTTTATAAGGTGGTGTAAGAAGGCTTCTTTTCATACTACTATCGAAGGTAGCAGGAAAGGCAGGCAGTGAACCTCTGCCGCAAACAAAATAAGATGCATACATTAAATCGCAGGAGCAGAAGAGAAATAACTGAATTCCTCCTTGGCATTAACTTTTATGCATTCTTAAATTCAGATGTAAAGGCCATGATTTTGATGGGTAGCGATGGCTGCTATCTCTCGCTATTTAGGTCTGAAAAAATACCACTTAATGAATAATATTGATAGTGTCAGAAAAAAAGACAGAACATTGAATAAGGTACAAAAAAGGAAATATTGTTTACCCTCTCTAAAATGCAGCTTTCACCATAAAGTTATAAAGGCATGAAGAACAAGCCAGGGTTTACTAAAGAGATAGAAAGCATTATAGCTAAAGGAAAGAAAGCGGCAATGCCTAAAAACATTGAGCCGATGTTGGCCACACTCGTTAATGAACCACCAGGTGAAGAAGGTTGGCTTTATGAAATGAAGTGGGATGGTTACAGGGCTATTAGCTATTTAAACAACGATGATGTTGATATTCGTTCGCGCAATAATAAACCCTTTAATGATAAATATTACCCGCTTTATAATTCGCTAAAAAAATGGAGCATTAACGCTGTTGTTGATGGTGAAATTGTAGTAGTGAATGAAGACGGAATACCTGATTTCTCAAACCTTCAACTATGGCGAAGTGAAGCCGATGGGCAGCTGCTTTATTACCTCTTTGATGTTCTTTGGCTTGATGGTGTTTCCTTAGGACATCTTGCCTTTGAACAGCGGCGTGCCGTATTGCAAGCTATTGTGCCGGCAGATCATCCCTTTATCCGCATAAGTGAAAGTTTAAAAGGCGGAGGCAAAGAAGCTTTCGAACAAGCGGCAAGCCTTCACCTGGAAGGTGTAATGGCAAAGCGATCAGGAAGTGTTTATACTATTGGTGAGCGAACCAAAGACTGGTTAAAGATCAAAACAGAAAAAACGCAGGAACTGGTTATTGGCGGCTATACAATTAATGAAGGAACGAACAAATTATTTAGTGCCCTTCTCTTAGGTATTATGGAAGCAAAGTCGTTTCGCTTTGTTACACCGGTGGGAACCGGCTTTAACCGCAAGATGCAGGAAGCTATCCTTCAAAAGGCAAAGAGTTTGCTGACCCCTGTATGTCCTTTCTCCACAGTTCCAGAGTACAATAAGCCATCCCGCTTCCGGCCCCATCCTCCAAAAGCAGAAGTGAGGTGGATCAAACCAAAGCTTGTTTGTGAGATAAGTTATAGGGAACTTACCAGTAACGGCGCTATTCGCCAACCCTCATTTAGAGGACTGCGTGAAGACAAAAAGCCATCTGAGGTGGTTTGGGAGAAAGCGGCCAAAGAAGTCAGCGTGAAAACCCATCAACTAACAAAAGAAAAAGTATTGATTGCCCCTGCTAAAAAAGGACGTATCACGCTGCTGAATCCTTCAGAAGAATCTCAAACCCGTCCGATCAATGGCCACGACGTGCACTTTACAAATCTTAGTAAAGTCTTCTGGCCTAAAGAGGGCTATACGAAAAGGGATCTGATTAATTACTACTACCAGGTGGCTCCTTTTATGCTGCCTTATATGAAAGATCGACCGCAGATATTAAACCGTCATCCCAATGGCATCGAGGGTAAAACCTTTTATCAAAAAGACGTAAAAGGTAAAGCACCGGAGTGGATAGAAACGTTTCCCTACTACAGCTATATGGACAAGCGGGATAAAGAATTTTTGGTCTGCACCGATGAAGCATCATTGCTGTATATAGCGTCATTGGGCTGCATCGAGATGAACCCATGGCACTCCAAAAAAGAAAAGCCACATCATCCCGATTGGTGCGTTATTGATCTTGACCCGGATCAAAATAGCTTTAACCAGGTGATTGAAGCAGCCCGTGTCACAAAAGAAATACTGGATAGTATCGGGGTGATCTCTTATCCTAAAACATCAGGTTCTACCGGCATTCATATTTATATTCCTTTGGGTGCCAAGTACGATTATGAAGCCTCTAAAGAGCTGGGAAGAAAGATTGCCAAATGCATTCATAAACAACTACCTAAGTTTACCTCCATTGAGAGAAAGACGGAGGACCGGGATGGTAAAATGTATTTAGACTTTTTGATGAACCGCCCACAGGCGTCTATTGCTGCCCCTTATTCGTTACGGCCAAAGCCAGGTGCTACTGTTTCCATGCCCCTGCATTGGGAGGAGATAAAAAAAGGACTTCAAATGAAAGACTTTACAATAGTAAATGCAACGGCGCGACTCAAAGAGGTGGGAGATATTTTTAAAGGGGTTTTAGGGAAAGGAATTGACTTAGTGAAGGCTGAAAAAAAGATAGAAGCCTTGTTTGGAAAAGAGGTGATGGGTAAAGAATATTAGTTTTAATAAACCCTTGATATTATTTAAAGATCAAGAGAGCTAAAGGCAGGAAAATCGCTGAACAGGTTAGCTACTTGTCCAGTCGTCGGTACGCTTTACGGCGCAGGATGAAAGTCTGGAGCTTTTTCTTTATTAGCATACCAGGTTCAGCAGATGTAACCGCACGTCACCCTGGCAAGCTAAATCAGACGAATAGAATTTACTATCATCATTACTATTTCATCATCAGTTGAAATACCAAAGCCGCCAGCGCACCGCCCACTAATGGACCCACTACCGGTATCCAGCAATATTTCCAGTCGCTGCTTCCCTTTCTACCCATGGGTAAAATAGCGTGCATAATTCGCGGACCAAGGTCTCTTGCGGGATTGATGGCATAACCGGTAGGACCGCCAAGACTTAATCCAATCCCTAATACCAATAAGGCTACAGGTAAAGCATCCAAAGCACCTAAACTGCTTGATGGTGCAATAATGAATAGGATCGCAAAAATGAACGCGAACGTTCCAATAGTTTCTGTAAGAAAATTATAGAAAGGACTGCGAATAGCAGGAGTGGTACAAAACACAGCCAGCTTTGTAATCGGTGCATCGGTGACGGTAAAATGCTGGCGGTAAGCTGCCCACACACCAATAGAACCGGCCATGGCACCAATCATCTGACCAGCAATATATTGAGGAACATCATCCCATGAAATTTTTTTGAGTATAGCTAATGCTACTGTAACAGCCGGATTTAAATGAGCACCACTCCATTTGGCCGCTACAAATACACCAACAAAAGCAGCCATTGCCCAGCCAAACGTAATCACGATCCAACCGCTGTTGTGGCCTTTTGTGTTGTTCAAAACAACGTTGGCCACTACACCATTCCCTAACAGTATTAATAAAAAAGTTCCAACGATCTCGCTTGTAAATAGGTTCATTTTGGTTGATTGGTTAATTAGTTGATTGGTTACTTAGTTGATTGGTTACTTAGTTGATTAGTTGATCGTAGACGAATGAACTAATCAACTTTTTATACTGCTGCCTACTCCGTCCATGCCTGCGCTGCCCTAATAGCCTTGCGCCAGTTATTCTGATGTTGGCCTCTTATTTCCTCATTCATGCCGGCTTCAAAGGCTCTCTCCTTTTGCCAATAAGCTTCAACCTCTTTTACATCATTCCAAAAGCCCACTGCAAGCCCGCTTAAATAAGCCGCACCCAATGCGGTGGTTTCTGTTATTTGTGGCCTTATAACTTTTGTATTCAATATATCAGCCTGGAACTGCATAAGATAATTGTTGACCGTAGCACCGCCATCTACTCTTACTTCTTTAATGGAAATTCCTGAATCAGCTTCCATCGCTTTTAAAACATCCATTGTTTGATAGGCGATGCTTTCAACAGCTGCCCTTGCCAAATGTGCATCGGTGGTCCCTCTTGTTAATCCTACAATCAAACCTCTTGCATCCTGGTTCCAATATGGCGCTCCCAAACCAGTGAATGCAGGCACCATATATACGCCAGCATTATCTGCCGATTTTAAAACCAGTGCTTCTACATCCGAAGACGTTTGTATCAGCTTCAAACCATCGCGCAGCCACTGCACTACAGCGCCGGCAATAAATACACTTCCCTCCAGAGCGTATTGCACTTCGTTGCCAATTTTCCACGCAACGGTAGTCAATAAGTTATTGTGCGATGTTACCGGCTTCGTTCCTGTGTTCATCAGCATAAAACAACCGGTGCCATAGGTATTTTTTACCATGCCGGGCTGAATGCACATCTGCCCAAATAATGCTGCCTGCTGATCGCCGGCAATGCCACTTACCGGAACATCTGCAGCCGTTAGTAAATGCTGTGTGTAACCAAATATTTCGCTGCTGGAACGCACCTCGGGCAGCATGCTTTCAGGAATAGTAAAAAGCTTAAGAAGATCATTATCCCACTGCATCGTATGGATGTTAAAAAACATAGTTCGGGATGCATTTGTTACATCTGTTGCATGAACTTTTCCATTCGTCAGCTTCCACAATAACCACGAATCAATTGTTCCAAAACAAAGGTCTCCGTTGTCTGCTTTTGCCCTGGCACCTGGAACATTATCTAATATCCATTTTACTTTTGTAGCAGAAAAATAAGCATCGGTGACCAAGCCGGTTTTTTCTTTAATGATGATTGATGAACCATCCTTCTTTAACTCATCGCAGTAAGCAGATGTTCTTCTATCCTGCCAAACAATAGCATTGTAGATAGGTTGTGATGTATGCCTGTCCCACACTACCGCTGTCTCCCGCTGATTGGTAATGCCAATGCCTGCTATATCATGAATGGTTATTCCAGCTTTTAAAATGGCTTCGGTAGCAACACCTATTTGTGTAGACCAAATTTCGTTTGCATCATGTTCTACCCAACCCGGTTGCGGAAATATCTGTGTGAACTCTTTCTGTGCAAGAGAAACAATTGTTCCTTTTTTATCAAAGATGATGGCTCTTGAAGACGTGGTTCCCTGGTCGAGGGATAAAATGTAATGGGGCATAGCAAGCAATTTCCTATGAAAAAATCTGTTTTGAATTTTAAGGCCGCAGCAGGCAGTACGCAGTAAAGATGCAAACTGCAAATTGAAAACTGCTAACTTCTTTTTATACTGTTTATAACTGTGAAAACAAATCCGGATAATCGGAGATGATGCCATCAACCACTAACGCAACTTGCTTCTTCATTTCATCTATACTGTTTATGGTCCAGGGAATGACTTTCATATTTTTCCCGTGGCATTGTTTAACCAACTCTGGTGTTACCAAAGAAAAATGCGGGCTGTAAACAGCAGGAGTAAAACCTAATTGTAATAGTTGTTCATCAAGTGATCTTTTATCAAATCCTTCAATCAACAGCGATGTGATCGTACCCGGATATTTTTGATGAATGAGCTGCAATCCGCGTGGATCGAAGGACTGAACTGTTGCACGGGAATGGATGCCCTTTTCTTTTATTACATTAATCACGAGGTCAACAAATTCTTCTATAGCTGGATGTTTTTTTCCATCATTCTCCGGCTTCGATTTGATCTCAATATTATAAGTAACGGTTCTTCCTTTTTGTTTGGCATAAGCTTCGGCAGCATCTATAAGATCAGAGAGCAAAGGCTTATAAGCAGGCAGCTTTTGCTGTTTGGGGAAATCGGGATGAGGCTTTAAACCGACATCATATTTTTGAATGCTGTCATAAGGCATTGTGTAAAGAAGATGTTGCGCTGCTTCTGCTTTTGTAAGGAACTTTCCTGACGGTGTTGTAGTAATATTCTCATTAAAATAAACATCATGCGATACAACTACCTTCCTGTCTTTTGAGATCACCACATCCATTTCCAATGTAGTCACTCCAAGATCAATCGCTTTAAGCATAGCAGCAATTGTATTCTCCGGCATAAGCCCCCGGCAGCCACGATGCCCTTGTTTGTCAAAACTGTTTTTCTCCACCGAAGATGTATTTTGCTTTGTTGTACTGCAGGCTAATAAAGCAATGGAAAGAATCGTTGCGAGAATATTTTTTTTCATTAACTCAATTTTCTAAGTACTTGCCTTTTTTTAAAATGGCTGCCCATAAACTATACCCGGCAATGTTCAGATGAAGGCCATCAACCGTGTATATTTTATCCAGCTTTTTATCATTGTTTAAAAAATGCGGGTGCAAATCAATCAACGTAATCTTTTCTTTTGCCGCCAGCTTTTTCAATTCTTCATTCACGTATAAAATATGTTCGTCTTTATTGTATTGATTCTTAACAGGAAGGAATTCATTATTCACGGGCAACAATGTTTGAAAATAAATCTTTGTAGAGGGAGATTCTTTCTTAATTCTGTGAATGATGTTTTGATAGTTTCTAACAATTATACTATCGGGAACATTTCTTGAAATATCATTGATGCCGATAAGAATAAAAACCTTTGCCGGCTTGCCTTCTGTTACTTCATTCAAACGTTCCAATATGCCGAATGTGATATCACTTGAAATGCCCCGGTTACGGGCTTTTGGATTAGAAAGAAGTTCCATCCAATCTGTTCCGGCTGTTATACTGTTACCCAAAAAAATTATATCAGTTGTTGCATTAGGGTAGCTTTTAAACTGCTCTACCTTTTGTTTAAAATTGCCCGGACGATAGGTGCTGTCCCATTTTGCTGTTTGCGACTGTGCCTCTAAAACGATAGCACAGAATAAGAACAGGATCAAAAATTTATTCATAGAGTAACTGCTGTTTTATGCCGTAAGCGAATGCACCGCTGTATATGTTTTTCCAAACCTGTCGGTTGCCGATACTTTAATTTCTTTGGCCGAAAGAGGAATAAGTGCCTTGAATAAATGGTCTGTTTTTTTGGTTCGGCAAAGCCGCGTGGCTTAGGCAAATTTGGGCCGAGCATAGCGGCATACGCAACAGGATCGAAGCCTTCAAATTGCTCTAACGATCCTTTACCAATGCCGTCAATCCAGTATTCTGTTTTCCATGCCGCATCATAATTCCAGATGTTGACGATGGCTTGCTTTTGTGAAGCATCATACTCTTTCACATGGACCTTCATTTGTTAATCTGCTGCCTGGCCTGTTGCCTGGTAATGCCAGCTCAATTGCGTGCCTTTCACTTTATAAACACCATAGCCGCTGGGTGTGCCATCGCCACAAATGGGGCCCGTCCACCAGGCACCGCAAACGGTACCATGGTTATGCTCATAAATGTTCTTGTTGATGTTATTTACATGATAATGTGTATGCCCCGACATGATGTGAACATTACGGCTACCTAAAATTGCGTAGAGTTCTTCTTTATTTTTCGTACCGCTGTGCACGGGAATATGCATGCAGAGTACGATCAATTTTTCTTTCGGTACAAACGACAGGTCCTTTTGCAGCCACGACAATTGATGCTGTTGAATCCATCCGTCATAGTCCCTGTCTTTGCCGAGGTACCGCACATTATCCATCACCACATAATGCACTTGGCCGCGGTTGAAAGAATAATACGTAGGCCCATACGTTTGTTGAAAAGTATCATCCGATGTTTCATCACCGCCCTTGCGGTAATCCATATCATGATTGCCAAGACACTGGAAAAATGGGATGCCCATTTGACTGACGGCCTTATCATAATCTGCAAACAACTCCAGTTTATCCCACACAATATCACCAACAGTAATGCCGTGCAATAAAGTATCGGTACCTGCGGCAGCAACCAGGGCCTTTACATCCGGAACCGATTGCGTCATCATTTTCTCTACATCTTTTGCATTTGCCACCTGCGGATCGGCCCAGATGATGAACTGGTGTTCATCGTCGTTTTTATTCAGTGCAATCAAATCAAAAATGATTTCCTTCTTATCATTCATTTCCTGTATCAACCGATAATGCCTCGCTATTCCATTCTCCTCAATAAAGGCATAACCCGATGGTGTAGACATGAACAAGGCCAGGGCATCAGGGTGCGGTTCTAACTCAAACTTTCCTTTTTTATCAGTGGCGATAACAGTGTATCCATCACTTATAATTACGTCTTTCAGACCCTTGCCTTTCGAAGTAACCTGCCCTTTTATCTTTTCTCCTTTGACAAAAAATGCTTTTGCAGGCAGGTAACTTCCAGCGATTAATCCTCCGGTTAAAAATGCAATGTTTTGTATAAACTTTCTTCTTTGCACCAAGCTAAATTTTAGTCTTGTTT
>JAQBNG010000237.1 GCA_028288675.1 Flavisolibacter sp.
CTTAAGAGTTCGCTCCGTCACCAGGTCCACCTTCTTTTGTAACAAAGCTTCTAATGCATCGGCCAGGTTAAAATAGTTTTCGGCGTAGGTGTGGTGCGGCATGTCTGCCGGAAACCGGATGATGAAATCCACATCGCTTTTCTCAGTCATTGTTCCAAGAGCTGCACTGCCGAATAGGTAGGCTTGTTCTACGCCGTACTGACGCAGAAGTTGTTTAATGACGGGAATGTGTTCGGCAACTGCTTTTTCCATGCAATAAATTTAAGGGCAATTCTCATCTTATTTAGCCGGTTCTCTAAAGCAATCTACTGTCCATAGCATACATCAAATCATAGCACTGCTATCATTACAGTAAAACCGGGTTGCCTGTGCTTCCTCTCTCAACATGCAGCACCATTTTCGGATCATCGCACATCCACTCCATACTTAACCGGCCATTGCGGATAAGGCCTACCAGGAAAGAGTTTTCGCAGTTAGCTGCTTTCGATGTTTCTATACAATAAAGGGCACGGCCAAATTTCTTTTTAGCTCTTTCTACTACATCGGGTGCCACGTAAGAACGCAGTACCGGGAAGCCTTTCATGGTGGTGTCGGCCGCTTTTGTATTCTGTGCAGATGCTGTTGCGGCAATAGTTGAGAGTAAGAGAATGATAAAGAGGTTTTTCATGATAGTGGTTTTTAAGATGTCACAAAAATGGGGGTTTCCCGGCACACCGCATAAACTACTACCGGCTGGAACAATGAGTAGCCTTCCAAAGTCCTTCTGTCATTAAACTATTGAACCTAAACTGGTTTAAGCGTCTGCCCTGTCTCCAGCCTTTGAATAATCGTATTTATGGGGTATGTTACATTTTAAACCGTACCAAAACCAACTATGAAAAGATTAATCTATCTCCTAGCATTATCTCCTTTGCCGGCTTGTATGCTGCATGCGCAAACCAAGACCAATGACCTGCTTCCAGAAAATTTAAAAGAGTATGTCAAATCCGTCACTACGATCAAATTTGGAGCAGCAGAGAAGTTTGGTGATGTAACTAAAGGCGAAAAAAAAGGAAGAGATTACGAAGCATATAATAAGAGCGGCTTTCGAACAGAATTTTTGATGAAGGATGGTGATGATGCCACAGAATTGACTCTCAAATACACCTATGACGGTAATAACAACCTTGTGGAATTAGATAGAAATGACGAGGGAGAGATTGAAATTGAAAAGATGAAGTTTAATAGCAAGGGTACTGTTGAAGTAGCAGATACCTACAACAAAAAAGGAAACCTGACAGGAAGATCGAAATTCATATATAACAACTCAGGTCTGCTTATAACGATGAATGAGTATGATGGTAACGGAAAACTAATCTCCACTGTAGAAAATAAATACAACGCAAACAACGAGCTGGTCTCTTCGCTAACCTATGATGAGCCCCGAAAACTTTTGTACAGTGGGTATTATAAATACGATATGCGGGGGAATGTAATTGAAGACATTTGGGGTTCCAGAAATAGTAAAGGAGTTATGAACGAAAGAACCAAAACCTTCCGGTTTAATAGTAAAAAACAAAAAACGGAGCAAACCCATTCATCAGGCGGAAGCAAACCGAAAAGAACGACTTATGAATATGACAGTAACGGAAACCTTCTTATTGAAAAAGATTCCTACGATAGTCAGTATACCTATCAATACACCTATGATAAGCAAAACAACTGGACAAAAAGTATAAGATCATACCTATCGTTTGGATCAAAATCTTTTGTAATTACCGAACGGGAAATTAAATATTATGACAAAAAAGATATTCCTGAAGAAGTGAAAAACGCAGGTAAAAGCAAGAGCTTTTCATACTTTGAGGACCTGGAATTTGATCTGAAGCCCGAACCTGTTGCACCGTCTTTATGGCGTTTTATTTATACTAAAGGTGAAACATTTGGAGAGCAAACAAGGAGAGCAACAAAAGAGTTTCCAGAAAAAGAAATAAAGGAAGACGTGGGTGAAGGCTTTTACATAACCGATTTAAGCTACGGCGGTAATACCAATGATAATTATTGGGTAATGATCGTTTCTAAAACAAAATATACGGATCAAATATGGAAAATAAACAAGGATAAGGAAGAACTGAGAGCCGCTATCATAAGCATGAGAAAGGATCGTCCTGACCTGTACATTTCTAAAATTACATACGGCGGCGGTAAATGGGTAGCGGTGAGTTCTAAAGGTACCGGGTACACGGGTCAGACAACGCTTATGGGAGTTGCATTTCCGGAAGCAGCAATAAAAGAGTATGGTGCCAAAGATTACACGATTACTGATATGGCTTACGGCGCAGGCTTGTGGGTGGTGGGGATGAGTAAAGGGACAAATACTTTAGGCCAGCATTTTTCTACATCAATTGCCTGGGATCAGAAGCTGGTTGACGAAAATGCTTCAAAAGGTTATTACCTCACGGAAACCGCAAAGGATGGAGATAAGCTATACATGGTATTCACTAAAAAAGCCAATATCAGCAACCAGGATATTGAGGCTACAGAAACAATACCGAATAAAGAAATACTCAGCAAATGGGAAAAAGGGTATAAGTTATCAGGTACCTGTTTTTATTAAATAGAAGTTCAAGCAAGCCAATAATTACTGACAGAAAAATTTTTTTGACGTGTTCAATCATCTTTATAACCCGTCATCTTTCAAAGGCTGGAAAAACATTGTCCGGTTGGGTCATGTTAGCAGTGGAGCATTTTAAAATAAAAAGAGTTGCATTAGTGTACTAGTGTTGAAGATGAACTTTTGCATCAAAAAAATTTCAGTTTAAAACAGGAAGCTCTCTTTTTATTCCGGAATGATTATCATTTAATTTTCTTTAATTCATAGTGCTCACCTTCATCATTAAGGATCACTTTTCAATTTTGCCATCCGGGCCTTTTATAAACTCAAGTTTTTTTACAACACTAGCCCAGTGCCAATCCACAAAGCCGGTCCCTCCTGACCCTGGAAAAATGAGCATAGAAGATATGAAGCGCTTTGCTGCCATGAGTACCGGTGAGAATTGGTAAGAATGATGTGCCCCATCTTACCCAACTGCAAAACGATTATGCAAAACGGGATCATGAATTGAAATGCCCGCAACCACCACTCAATCCAGGTAACACCGCCGCCGTATTTGCCGCTTACCAACAAAAATGTTGTGATCTGAAAACGCCATTGATTGATGAACTAATGTATAAACATAACAGCTATGTTTCTGTTGGCATTAGGGAAGCGCAATCGAATTACAGGCAATACATCAATGGCCTCATCAGCATTGTTCAATTAGATCCAAGTCCCGGCAACAGGAGGCTTGTTTATGCAACAGTAGCCGGTTATTTCACCTTCATTGCCAATGCAATTAATACCTACGTGGTACTTGATCCTTATATGAGTTGTCATAATAAACTGACCACCGTAGAAGCCGATGAAATCATAAGTTCGGCAAAAAGTGTTGATATAGAATGTCCTTCCTGGCTGAAGATGAGTGTATCATTAGGCGTGGCAAAATTAAAAGCCGACTGTAACGGCTATAATATTGAAGCAGATATTTATAAGCTGATACACAGGTTGGCGGCGAAAAAAATTTCCAGACAAGCACTTCCACTTTATATGCAGGAGCAGGGATAGATGGCAGCTTTAAAGGTGTTGCTTCAGGGTCCATCAGCCAGCAGTTCTATGTTGTGTTTGATAACAATAACCAGTTTGCCGACCTGGGCATGCGTGGTAACGCCAGTGGCCAGTTGGCCGGTGGAGCGATGGGCGCAGAATTTGGTTACGACTTCGCCATGAACAGTGGCTTTAATTCACCGGCAGAAGTAAAGAGCGACTGGATTACGAAATATGAGAAGGCATTAAATTTTGTGACGAAATAACCTGGCATATTCTTTTCCGAAGCCTTTTTAGCGTTCCTGCTAATGTGCAATTGTTTAAACATTCGTTTACACGATATACCGCATGTGCTATGCAAAGCTCTGGCGTAACACTGTACCGGTTAACTAAACGGCCAACCGGCAATTAGTTTATGGTGCAGCGCACAGGTTACATCAGGTAGTGCTCAACTTTCTTACATTTACAAAACCACTATCATTAAATAAATTGTTTATGAAACGGTTTAGAACAAGCTATGTTATTTGCATAGCCACAACAATCGCCTTCTCGTGCAAGTCTAAAACTGGCCAGACCTTAGTGCAAAGTTTTCCCGATCTCCAAAGGGGTGAGGTCGTTTCATGCGGCCCTGCTGATGGTGAAATGTTTGGTGCTGTTTCATTCTCTGCTTCTGTGCCTCCAAAACTGCAAACCTATTTTAATACCGCCATTGCCTTGCTCCATTCTTTTGAATACGACGAAGCAGAAAAAATGTTTGCAAAAGTTATTGACGGTGCACCTAGTTGTGCCATGGCATATTGGGGAGTAGCCATGTGTAACTTTCATTCGCTGTGGGCGCCACCTACGGAAAAGGAACTGCAAAAAGGAATAAAAGCAATTGAGATAGCCCGTTCCATTTCTACTAAAACAAAAAGAGAAGCAGACTATATTGAAGCTATTGCCGCCTTTTATGAACATGCCGATCGGCTGGACCACCGCAGCCGTTTACAAAAGTTTGAAAAGGCGATGGAGGGACTATATCTCACCTACCCAGATGATATTGAAGCAGCCGTATTTTATGCGTTGGCGCTCAATGCCGCCGCTGATCCTTCTGACAAAACATTCAGTAATCAAAAGAAAGCGATCAATCTATTAAACCCGGTATTTCAACGCCAGCCGTTGCACCCCGGTATTGCACATTACATTCTTCACAATTGCGATTATCCCGAACTTGCTGAACTGGCCTTGCCTGCAGCCCGAAAGTATGCCGCTATTGCACCGTCATCGGCGCATGCCCAGCACATGCCTTCGCATATTTTTACGAGGCTTGGGCTTTGGGGTGAAAGTATTAAATCAAACCTTGTTGCGGCTTCCTCTGCAAAGTGTTATGGTGAAAAAGCAAAGATCAAAGGCCATTGGGATGAAGAACTTCATGCCATGGATTACCTTATGTATTCTTATTTGCAAAAAGGCGATGATGACCGGGCAAAAGGCCAGCTTGATTACCTGGGAACGATCAATGAAGTATCTCCCCTGAATTTTAAAACAGCATATGCTTTTGCATCTATACCGGCACGGTATGCGGTGGAAAGAAAACAATGGAAAGAAGCTGCTAATCTTCCATTCCATCCGGTTAATTATCCATGGGAAAAGTTCTCCTGGCAAAAGGCTATCATTCATTTTACGCGATGCTTAGGTGCCGTGCATACAGGGGATATGCAGGGAGCAAAAATGGAACTGGAAAATTTAAATTCGCTTTATACCAAACTCACGAAGGAAAAAGAGAAAGCAAAAGAAGCAGCGCAGGTGGCTGTTCAAATTAAAACGGCAGAAGCATGGATAGAATTTAAGCAAGGGCACAATGAAAAAGCATTGGAACTAATGACCGCTGCCGCTGGTATGGAAGACGCTGTGGAAAAGCACCCTGTTACACCGGGGGAAGTAATTCCTGCCCGTGAATTGCTTGCCGAAATGTTGCTGGAAATCGGCAGGTCCGCAGCGGCATTGGAGGCCTTTGAACAAAATTTAAAATCGCATCCTGGCCGGTTAAATGCACTTTATGGTGCCGGTGTAGCAGCTAATAAACTTGGTGATAAGCAAAAAGCCACCAGCTATTTTAAAAAGCTGATGGAGAATGTGAGTACCAATAATTCCGGTAGAACGGAGGTGCAAAAAGTAAAACAGTTTTTAGATGGCGCAACTGCTGCACTATAAAATTTTCCCTGCAACTCAACTGAAATTGACCATTCATCAAAAGGGAAAATGGTTGGTGCCTGATAGTGAATATCTTTAAGCACACCTAATAAATAGTATTATGAACAAACTCTTTATGCTTTCGCTTGGGCTTACTCTTTTTGCTACCACTTCCGCATATGCACAAGGCGAAAAAGCCAGTCCGGCTGCAACAGCCACGGGAAAAGTTGGCGATGCAAACATTACAATAAGCTATAGCAGTCCTGCTGTAAAATCACGCAAGATCTGGGGCGACCTGGTACCTTACGATAAGGCCTGGCGGGCTGGTGCCAACACTGCTACAAGTTTTGAAACCGACAAGGCAATTAGTGTAGAAGGCAAAAGTTTACCGGCTGGTAAATACAGTCTGTTTTTTGTACCGGGTGAAAAAGAATGGCAGGCCATCTTTAATTCTCAAACCGGCCAGTGGGGCATCAAGCGCACCGGTGAGGCTAATTTTGATTCAACAAAAAATGTGGTGATCATAGCGGTAAAACCTAAAGCATCAACCACGATGAATGAAAGGCTGCTTTACGAAGTAACTCCCAAAGGTTTTGTTTTTAAATGGGAAAATTTAGAAGTGCCTGTAGCTATAAAGTAAACGATGAAAATTATTGTTCTTTTGACGAGCCTTCTTACGAAGGCTCGTTTGTTTTGATAGCTTTTGATGAAAAAGCGATTTCAACTCATGCCTTACCGCTATCAAAATAATATTATCGTAAGGAGAAGCCTGAAAGGCTTGAATATGAATAGCGCTGGGTGCAACCCAGGGTGGAGTGGCACGGATGATAAGGGCAACCCTGAAGGGGTTGAACAACTATCTCCAATGATGGGCAACCCCTTCAGGGTTGTGTGAAAGTTCATGTTTATTGATCCCACCGGTTTTACCGGCGGCTATTCACATTCAAGCCCTCCGGGCTTTGAGAACTCTTGATACCGGTTTGGTATTATATTTTTTTCTATCAATAGTGTTATGTTAAGTATGAACTGATGTTTGCGTGAGGGATAGAAGCGGCTATCCTTTTTGGGCCCGTGTGATGTTTCAACAGGCTCGGCATGATACTGGCCCAAAAAGATAGTAGCGGATAGCCCGGCGGCGCCTCGCCGGCACGCCCCATGTTTCGACAGGCTCAACATGACGATAGTGAAGATTGAACCTTGTTCAAAACCCTTATGAACAGCATAAGAAATTTATTGCTTTACAAGGATGCTTTTTGCGACAGGACCTTCTTTGATGTAGTTTAGGTTCGTGCAAAAACTATCGTCTTAACCCGCATCTTCCTTCTCTACATCCCTCATATCCCTTGTGTTTTTCTGCACTGCAATAGCCGAGAACATACTTAGTACAAACGCCATGGCGTAAAACCCTTTTTCGCTTCTCAGAAGGTCTGCATTCCATAGCCCTACCACCAATAATATGATTGATAAGATGGTGGCGAACCATGCAATACCATAATACAAGTTTGTAACTGGTATGCCTTCCATCTGGTCCCGTACCGCCTTTTGAACAGATATGGCAGCGAACAAACCGAACATTAGTACCGTAAAATAATACCCCTTTTCATTCAGTTGCATATCTGCATTCCATAACCCGATTATAAAAGCAGTGATGCCAATGAGTAGAGCCGACCACGAAGCGCCAATAAATGCAGCAGAAGGTTGTTGATGATTTTGTTCCATATAGATTTTTAATGAAACAAATCTATTGGTCCGGTTCTGTAGGATTTTTGACATTCATCAAAAAATAAAACAGGCAATGTTAAATGCGGCTGCGTATGCGGCTAAGTGTTTCCTGGCTTATGCCGAGGTAAGAGGCGATGTAGCCTAAGGGTACCCTTTCTATTATGTGAGGCGTTTGCAGAAGCAGGGTTTGATAGCGTTCCGTAGCGGTTTTAAATTGGGCATTTACATAGCGGTCTTCTAAGCGGATATAATATTTTTCATAAGCAATCCGAAGAAGTCTTTCTATATCATGGTACTGGTTAAGAAGGCCTGTTAACCTGTCTTTAGAAATGGCCCATAAAATACTTCCTTCCAGCAGTTGTATGTTTTCTACTGCTGGCTGCTGCGTACTAAAGCTATGAAAGGAAGTGACAAAATCTTTTTCAAAAGCAAACCAGTGAGTGATCTCTTTTCCATCAAGATTATAAAACCCACGTAAGGCGCCCTGCTCCAAAAAATAGATATGCCTGCATCGTTGACCTTCCGTAACAAGATATTCGTTTTTAGAAAACACAGCTTGTTCAAAACAAGCGTGCAGGGCATCCTGTGCATCTGTACTTAGAAGGTAATAATCTTTTATATGGTGTAATAACTGTTCGATGATGTAAACAACTTGAAATAAGGGACTACTGTTTATAGTAAAGAAATCATGTAAGCAGGTTTATGACGCAAAGCAACGTGGTTTTATCGTTATAATTTCTTTCATTCATCACGCACCTCAATCCACACCGGGCCGTGATCGCTTGTCTTTTCCCAGCCCCGAACGTGGTGGTCAACACCTGCGGCTACAAGGCGTTTATCAAGTTGCGGACTCAATAAAAAATGATCAATTCGTAAACCTGCATTGCGGCCATAAGCATTGCGGAAATAATCCCAAAAGGTATAAATGGTTTCATTGGGGTAAAGCTTCCTGATAGCGTCTGTCCAGCCCTGCGCTACAAGTTTTTTAAAAGCAGCACGACTCTCCGGACGAAACAACGCATCTTCTACCCACCGCTCCGGCTTGTATGCATCCATTTCGGTAGGTATCACATTATAATCGCCTGCCAGCACCACGGGTAAGCCTTCTTTTAAAAGCTGCTTCGCATGTTTGGCAAACTGTTCAAACCACTGAAGCTTATAATCGAATTTTGGTCCGGGTGCAGGATTACCATTAGGCAAATAAAGGCAACCGATAACAATGTCATTCACCACAGCTTCAATATAGCGGCTTTGCTCATCATCGGCATTGCCCGGGAGGCCCCGTCGTATCTCTTTAGGTTGTGCGTTACGGGCCAGTATAGCTACGCCATTCCAGCTCTTTTGCCCCTGCCAGATGGCGCCATAGCCGGCGTCTTTTATCGCTTCCTCGGGGAACTTTTCCTGTGGCGCCTTTAGCTCCTGCAGGCAAACTACATCAGGGGCGGTTTCGGCCAGCCAGCGAAGTAATACTGGCAGTCGCCCGTTTACGCCGTTTACATTATAAGTAGCTATTTTCATTCAACTACGATTGGGGTTTATGGGTTGATACTACTATAAAAATACTGCCGGTTAAAGTAATATGATCAAGATGAAACTATAGGTTGTAGTAGTCTTATGACTGATAATCTGACCTCCCACTTGCATAATTGCAGGGTTTTATTACATTTGCCACTCCTTCCTCTGAAATCCCCTTATTTCCTTTCCTCTGAATATCCATTTTACATTAAAAATCTGTAATATGAATATTAATAGAAACATCTCAGAAAGAACCGGAGCATCAATCTTCTTCGGCATCTTTATTCTTGTGTTGATCCTGATCTACAAGCTTACGAATTAAGCAGTTACCAGAGACGCAGCCGGTTATAACATTCAACATTCTCTTTGCCCTCTTTTGTGCAAGGGTACTTTTGATGTGCAAGTAATTGCTTATGGTGATACTATCGCCATAAGCAATTTTATTTTACATGGGCCGGTGAATGCCGTTTACTCAAACCTGGCACCGGCAATGCTGCTAAGTACAAAAAACTTTGTTTCAGAAGAAAAATCTATCTCTGTAAACACAACAACTTCAACCCTCCTGTTTTCTCTTTAAATTGCCGGCTTATTTATGACACAAAAGGTTGTATCATACCAGGTGGCTGATTCTATTGATGTAAAAGGATTTAGTTCTGCCTTCAAAGGAGAGCTTTGCTATAGCGATCCTGCAGAATTGTTTTACCGTACCGATACCGGCCAATATGTATATGTGTTCAAGTATGGGGCAGTGTGCTTTCTTAACCATGATGCCATCAGCATGTCGGCCTTTCTGCAGCTGATTCACCCCTTTTGCAAAAACCTTTTTGAGACAAGCCTTACCGACGAATTTTTAGTGGAAGCCGATGCCAAAGAAGTACGTGTAGGTTTTAATAAAATAGACATTCCTTCGTCGGCCAGTACCGATGTGCTGCGGCTGGTAATGCTGAATGTATCGCAATCGGTTGCCCTTGATTATTACGAAGAACTAATGGGTAGTATGCTGACAGAAACCAACCAGCATACACAAATACTGGTAAGCAAGGGAAGCCTGGGCATATCTGGTAAAAAGCTCAGGCAGTTCATTGGGCGCACACTGCTGTTGCGCAACCGCATTGCCGAAAATATTTATGTCTTCGATTCGCCACCGGAAACCTGGGAAAGTGAAAGCCTGAACAAGATCGACGGTGACCTTAAACGAACCTTCGACCTCCAGGTCAGGGTTCGCACTATACATGAAGGCCTCAATATTATTAAAGATAACCTGGAGTTATTCCAGGGATTGTTGCAACACCGCAACAGTAATACCTTGGAGTGGATCGTTATTCTGCTGATACTGGTGGAAGTGCTAAACCTCTTTATTGAAAAGATATTTAAGTAAGTTTCTAAACTGCAATTCAACTACCTGAACCTTCTCTGGCTGCCGGTATAGCAAAGTTCATTTTTGAAGGTATGTAGCTTGTGTCTCCACAAACTGTTTGCTGAAATCAATAAAAGTCATTGGTGTAATAATTGAACAACCAAGGCTATACTTTATAGCTATGAAAAAAATGCTTTTCCTTTTGTTGTTTAATTTGTTTATCAGCAACGCTTTCACACAGGAAATTAACTATCCTCACCCCGTTAGCTCTGTTATGCTAAACATAGAGCAACAACCTGTGAAGATGGCTTACATGGACGTACCCTCCACCAAGCCGAATGGCAAAACAGTAGTGCTGCTTCATGGAAAAAATTTCAATGGTTACTACTGGAAAGAAGTCATCCAATTTTTAAGTGAAGCAGGCTACCGCGTGGTTGTTCCCGACCAGGTGGGCTGGGGTTTTTCAGATAAGCCAAACATCCATTACAGCTTTCACCTGCTGGCAGCCAATACAAAGAAACTCCTTGATACATTAGGTATAAATAAAGCACATGTGATTGGCCACTCGATGGGCGGTATGCTTGCTACAAGGTTTGCGTTGCTATACCCGAAAGTGGTTGAGAATTTGATCTATGAAAACCCGATCGGCCTGGAGGATTATAAAACATTTGTTCCTTACCAGTCAACAGATGTACAATATAACAATGAGTTGAAAGCAGGTTATGAATCGCTAAAAAAATACCAGCAAAGCTATTATCCTCAATGGAAGCCGGACTATGAGCAATATGTAACGGCGCAATTGGCAGCTTTGCAGCGACCGGATTTTAAAACAGCTACATGGGCCAGCGCGGTAACCTACCAAATGATTTATGAACAACCGGTGGTATATGAATTTAAAAACATTACACAACCAACACTCATTATCATAGGCCAGGCCGATAGAACTGTTGTGGGCAAAAACCTGTTACCAAAAGAAGTGGCATCGCAACATGGCAATTATCCAGCATTGGGAAAATGGCTGAAAGGACAGGTAAAGTCTTCAAAGCTGGTTGAATTAAACGGTGTGGGACATATACCACACATACAAGTGCCGGAAACTTTTAAAAAAAATGTACTGAACTTTTTAAAAGAGTAAGAAATTAAAGAAGTCAGACCGTCTTTATTCTTGTGTTAAGCTAAGCGTAGTAGGGCAAATCTTTAGTTGGGCGTGTCCCTTCGGGCCGGGCTATCCGCTGCAATCTTTTTGTACCGGTGCGGATACAAAAAGGATTTCCGCTTCTATCCCTCACGCAAATACCGGCTCATATTTAATAGGACAGTATTTCTATTTATCAACCCAAAAAATACGGCGCAAAAAGTAAAATTAAAAAGCTATTCCTTATAACAGCGCCTGCAACACCAACACACCCAATAAGCCCATGACGCCAACAATAGTTTCCATCACTGTCCACGACCGGAAAGTATCAGCCAGGCTTAAGCCAAAATATTCTTTGAACATCCAGAATCCGGAATCATTTACATGCGAACACATAAGGCTGCCGGCACCAATAGAAAGCACCATTAATTCGGGTTGCACTGCACCTGTTGCTATCAGTGGTTGTACAATTGCCGCCGCGGTAAGTGCGGCCACCGTAGCAGAACCAATTGCAATTCTTATAACAGTGGCTACCAGCCAGCCTAAGAGCAGCGGCGACAAAGAAGACTGCTGAAAATAAGCCGTAATAACAGTGCCGGTACCGCTATCTAACAGTACTTGTTTAAAAGCGCCGCCCGCTGCAATAATTAAAAAAATTGGTGTTACTGCCTGTAGTGAAAGTGCGGAACGATCCATTAAAAGTTTTATGCTTTTACGGCGGGCGGCCCCTAATACAAGTAGGGCAAATAATACGGCTATCAGCATGGCTATTCCGGGATCTCCCAAGAATTTCAGAAGGTGGTAAAAATGCGCATCCTTTGTCAGCAATAGCTCACTGCCTGTAGCTACCGCCATCAATAAAACCGGGAGCAAAGCGGTTAATAAACTCGTACCAAATGATGGAAGGTCAGTTTGCTTAAACACCTCCAGATTAAACAAGCCAAGAGGAGGGATTGCTTTTATTTTTTTTACCCACTCCGGGAAGATAATACCAGCAGCAAGCAAAGCCGGAACGGCCACTATAAAACCATAGATCAATGTTTTTCCAACATCAGCTTTAAACATGGTAGCTACTGCCGTTGGTCCTGGGTGAGGCGGCAAAAAACCATGCGTTACCGAAAGCGCACTGCACATGGCAATAGCGAGATAAACCAAGGGCTGTCCTGTTTGGGCAAACAACGAAAACACTAACGGAACAAGCACTACAAAACCTGCATTATAAAACAACGCAATGCCTACCACAAAAGCTGTAAGCAGTACAGCCAGCTTTGCCCTTTGCGGGCCAAAAAAGTAAATAAGTTGCTCACTTATTTTTTGTGTAGCGCCGGTTTCGGTAAGCAGGCTGCCCAGCATAACGCCAAAGCCTAACACAAGTACTACCGAACCTAATGTACTGCCTGTACCAGTGGTGATAGACGTAGTTAGTTTTTGTAAGTCCATTCCATTACAGATGCCTACAAAAAGCGCCGCTGCAATAAGAGCAAGAAATGTATTGAGCTTTGCTACCGTTATCAGCAGCAATAAAAGACCAAGGCTTGCGATAAGAATAATGATGGGCATAAACAGGGAGTTGAATATACCGCAGAGAAAGCAAAGTGTAGTTTTTGAAATGGATTATTTATGACAACAGAACCCAAGCCAATTATTTTACGGGAAAGACAAATTAATTATTGAGTGGCCGTAAAAAGAAAAACCCGGACATAAGCCGGGTTTTTCATTTTTATAAGTTCTATCAACTTCTGTAACCGCCAATGTTAGTTGCATCATCCTTACTCTCGTTACGGTTCGGATGCATAGTGCGAACACCTTCTGCAATCTCGTTGTCATCATTGGTGTACTCATCTGTCAGACGCTGATCATTAGGCATATTGCCATCATTGATTTTAGTAGGAATTCCTGTACCATCCATTGGCTTGTTGCTTCCTGATGGCTGGCCCTGGTCAGTGTTAGTGTCTTTCGCCATAAAAAACTATTTTAAATATTGAAAAAGCTTTTTAATGAATTTCTTTATCCTTTTACTGCCGTATGCTTATTGCTTAGGCTTCATCTCTTTTTCGGTTACAAATACTCTTTTCCCTTTTTCAGAAACCCAGTAGTATTTATTTCCATCGTCTACATAAATTTTCTGACCATTAGACCCTACCCACTGATCCGATGTTTTATCGGTTATTTCGCCTTTTCCTTTTGTTGCCAGTTCAGCTGTTTCGTTGCCTACCGCTTTCGCACCTTTCTTAGTGCCCTTCCATGCTTTTTTGCTTCCTTTTTTAATACCATGCCCAACTTTACCTATAGTGCTCCTTGTTGTATCCTGCGCATTGGAAGGAGATGCGATCCCCATAAGTGCGGCCAATGCAGCTATGCCAAAAATCTTTTTCATTTTTACTGATTTAAATGTTTTCAAAATAGATTGCGGGAGTACGTAGTACTAAAACGATGCCAGCAGCAGAGCATACCTTGCTATCCTGCTCGCTAAGGTAAATTTGCCTGCCCTTTTAACTTTATACATTTTATCAAAAGATAATTCTGTTTTATCGGTTATAATCATTGCACTGCCTATTGCTCGTTACTCATTCCTCCCTCACCCACTGTCCATGATCCGGCACAGCAAGTTCTCTCCAGTTTTTTATCAATATTGCTAACCCTTCTTTTAATTCATTGCCACTCATTGCGGTGCCATGCCCTGGTATCACCGTTTGCAGATTCAACGCTGCTAATCGTTGTACTGATTCATATGCCGCATCCCAATCGGTAGTTAAATAAACCGGCGGACCGCAGACTTCTTTTTTCTGCAGCAATACTTTATACATAGAGTCCTGCTTTACAGTAATAAACGCATCAGCCGAAATAAGCAAGCCATCTTCTTCTCTGAAAAAAGCCACCTGTCCGGGTGAATGGCCCGGCACATGTATCCATTGCCAGCCCGGTAAAAAAGGAACGCTGCCATCGGGTGGCAAGGACTGTAACACTTCGTGTATGTCTATAGGTTCATTAGGATAAAGCGCTGATATCTTGGCCAGCATACCACCCTGCACCGATGTATCAGGTTCGGGATAAGCCATTGCACCGGTAAGAAAAGGATGTTCCATAGGGTGTGCATACACAGGGCAGTTCCATTCTAAAATCAAATCTACAATAGAGCCTACATGATCAAAATGGCCGTGTGTAAGAATGATGGCCTGCGGTGGCTGGCGCATACCAAATCGTTCTTCTGCTACATCAATAATTTCTTTTGCCGATTTAGGCATACCGGCATCTATCAATACCCAGGCCCCATCCGGCTTTTCAATAAATACGATGTTAACGATCTGGTTGGTGTAGTAATGAACATCAGGCGCTGCTTCCCGCTCTTTACCGCTGTTTACTGATGTCATGGGTATAGCCTTGTTGTCCTTGCTTTGTTCCATAAAATGTATCACTTTAATAAGCTATAGCCACTTCAAAGGATGTACCAGCAAAAAGTGCAGAGCTTAAGAATGCCCTTAAGTTCACCCAGCCAATCTCAATTTTTTTATAGTTACGCTTTGTGGTATTTAATTTGCAACTGTGCAGTAATACTTTTACTATGATTTATTCTCACCTGTCTAAAAAGTTTTCAATAAATACTGTAGTCCTCTCACTGGCAAGCCTCTTTTTTACAGCCTGCAATAATGATGCATCAACTACAGCCGCTGGTAATGACACCGCTGTAAAGAACACAACGTCTGCTACTGCACAAAGCTGGACGCAGGAAGATGAACTGGAGTTTATGAGTGGTTGCGTTGATAATGCAAAAGGCCGCTTTGGCGAAGAAAAAGCATATACCTATTGCAAGTGCATATTAGCACAGGTAAAAACAAAATATGCTATGGACAGTACCCTCATTTCCAAATTATCGGATACAGCCCAGGTGGCTAAAATGGCGCAGAACTGCGAGTGAGAAACAGTATATAGCCGATCAGTATTTATGATAAAGCCAGTTATGGCTTTATCATAAATACTACTACGTTTTACCTGGCACCCTTTACTTTCATCTCCAATACATAGATGGCCTCTGATGCAGTGATGAATAACTGGTCGCGGGCCTTACCTCCAAACGTTACATTGGCCGTCCATTTTTCAGGTATTGCAATATGTGCCACCTGTTTACCCTGTGGATTAAATACAGTTACCCCATTACCGGTAAGGTAAATATTACCCTTTTCATCTATGGTCATTCCATCGGACCCCATTGAAGTAAAAAGCTGCGCTTCACTTAATGAGCCGTCCTTATTTATTGTGTACTTAAATGTCTTTCCGGCACCGATGTCGGCCACATATAACCCCTTGCCATCCGGCGTACCAATAATGCCATTGGGTTGCTTCAGGTTTTCTATAAGTGGAACCGCTTCTGTTGCCCCTTTTGCCAGGTGATACACTTTTTGTCCTTCTATATCCGGCTTTTTTCTTGTCCAGTACCTACGCTGGTAGTAAGGATCGGTAAAATAAATGTCGCCACTTTTTGGATGTATCCACAAATCGTTAGGACCGTTCAGTTGCCGGCCCTTATAATCCTTCAGCAGCACCGTTACTTTTCCTTTTGGACTGATAGACCAAAGCTGGTTATGTTCATCAGCACAGGTTATAAGGTTTCCTTTTTTGTCGAAGTACATGCCATTGGAACGACCTGCGCTATCCAAAAAAACCGACAGTTTTCCATCAGTATCATACTTCCATATTTTATTATTGGGCTGGTCGGTAAAAAAGATATTACCCTTTTTATCAACGGCGGGGCCTTCGGTAAAACTGAATTGTTTGGAGATTAATTTAGGCGTTGCTCCTGTAGCGATAATGATTGTATCATCCATTTGCTGGCAATAGGTTTTTGTGGTTATGGAGATAAGGATACATAAAAGCGGGGCTAATAAATGTTGTACAAATCTTCTATAAAAGGTGGATGGCATAAGTAATATTAAAGATTGAGAAGATAGTAATTTTTATGTACTTAACTGAAGTGCTACTATCTAGCTTCTGTTGCGTCGCACTCTTGTGCATCCTGTAATACTGTGCATCAGAAAGCTTCATTCTCTTATCCTTCTCGGTATGGAAGTAAAGATGAATTTTTTTGTTGACCGGCTTTTGTATGCCTATGAAGCGATAGTGGCAAAGTTTATCCTGAGTAATCAGGCTTCTCTATTCATAAACATAATTACTTTTTGGCACCAAGATAGTTTGTCATCCCGACGCAGAGGGATCTTTGTACTGCATGATAGGCGACGTTTGTAAAAAGTAAGACTGATTGCAGTAGTCGTTTAAAAGATTTAGCTCAGATTCCTCTGCGTCGGGATGACAAGGCAAGGTTTTATGATAGCAATTAGGTTGAATGTTTGAAGAGCCGTTGTTAAATGCTTAATAGAATTACAAAGCGTACAAGAGTGCGACGCAACAGGCGATGCTATGAAAATCAAATGCTGGCAACATAAATCATCTCTTAATTGTTCCGTTTCCATTCTCCATAAGCTTTCTTAATCTCCCGTCAATTCTATAGCATGTAAACATTATCGAAAAAGATGATCACGGGACTACTGCGCAATGACCTGCATTTTACCGGTGTTGTGTTTTCGGATGATATGCAGATGAAAGCCATTAGTGCGGAGTATGGTTTGAAAGAAGCAATTGAAAAAGCCATCAATGCCGGTGTGGATGTATTGTTGTTTTCAGGCAATATTCCCGGTCAACCGCCACTCAATAGCGGCGACCTGGTTCAACTTATAATGGATTTAATTAAAGAAGGTAAGGTATCTTCTAAAAGCATCAACGCTTCTTACCAGCGTATTATGAAACTAAAAAATATGAACCAGTGATTAAGCAAGGTATTCATGTTCAAGAGCAAAGTGCTGCCCTGAAGCTTGTAGTGAAAACTAATGTATCTCTGCGTTTGTTGCTTCAGCCTGTTTAAAAAACGGTGCAATCATTTCATAAGATTTCTTCTTAGCCTCCAGATCATAAATATGCGAGGTAACCATTATTTCATCAACCCCTGTCTCGTCTAAAAAAGTTTGCAGACCTTCCTTAACTGTAGCCGCACCGCCAATAAAAGAGTAGTGCATCATTTGTTGTACTGCCGCTTTTTCGGGCGGCGTCCATACATCTTCCATTGAAGTAACAGGCGGTTGTAAAGGCTGGCGTTTATTACGGATTAAACCCAACGCCAGGTTATAAAACGAAGTGGCAAGGTGTTCCGCTTCTTCATCCGTATCGGCTGCTATTACATTAATGCAGGCAATTGCGTAGGGCTGTTGAAGATGTATAGAAGGCTTGAAAGTGGCTTTATAAATTTTTAATGCTTCGGTTAAATAGGTTGGTGCAAAATGAGAGGCAAATGCAAAAGGTAAACCCAGGATGGCAGCCAGTTGCGCACTATACGTGCTGGAACCCAAAAGCCATACAGGCACTTCAGTTCCTTCGCCCGGTATGGCTTTTACACGGGCTTCTGCATCTTTTGGCCCTAAGTAATTTATTAGCTCTATTACGTCGTTGGGAAATTCATCAACAGAGCCTTGCATTCGTCTGCGGAGCGCCATAGAAGTTATTTGATCCGTACCCGGTGCACGGCCTAAGCCTAGGTCAATACGACCGGGATAAAGCGAGGCTAAGGTTCCAAACTGTTCGGCAATAATCAGCGGTGCATGATTAGGTAACATAATACCACCAGAGCCTACTCTTATGGAAGATGTGCCACCTGCCACATAACCAATTAACACGGCTGTTGCCGACGAAGCAACGCTTTCCATATTATGATGCTCAGCAAACCAGTAACGTGTATAGCCCAGTGCTTCTGCCTGTTGTGCAAGAGCAAGGCTTCGCTTGAAAGCACCGGCTGCATTTTCTCCTTCTACAATGGTGGATAGATCTAATACTGAAACAGGAATATCGGCCAGGTGTTTTTTCATAGTTGTCATTTTGCAAAGTTGCTTCGCGGTAGAGGCATGTAAATGTTAATAGTGAAACTGGATATGATTGTATCCAAAAAGGCGTAGTTACGATATTGTCATTACACTCTTTTCACCAATTCATAAATACCATACCGGCACCACAAATAAAAATAGTAGCACCGCTTAAGGCATGCATATATTTTTCCAGCTTTCCGGTCTTTAAAAAACTTGTTCCATAGTATCCTGCCAATACCATAGCAACCATAATGGCAAGGGTAAAAAAAGTATAAACAAAAATCAGGATCATCATGCCCGCCCACGAAGCTTTTGCTGCCGGGAAATACAGTAAAGGAATCATCGGCTCGCAAGGGCCTAAAATAAAAATGAGGAACAATACCCAGGGCGTTACCCGGTGTTTTTCTTTAGGAGCAACGCTTTCTCCATGCCGGTGCTCATATACGTAAAGGTCACCATCTTCATAACTTTCAAAATGCTTATGCCTGCTGCTCTTTCCAACTTTTACGAGGCCCCATATAAAGTAAACAATCCCAAACCCTAAAAGCATCCATCCTGCCAAACCACCCCGTACAGATTCTACCCATTTTATAGAAGATAGTGACCAGCCAATGGCAGCACCGCCAAGACCTAAAAGAACAGAGCTCCATACATGACCGCAGCCGCAAATGAGTGTCCACCAAATTGTTTTACCAACCGTCCATCCTCTTGCTTTTGACAGGGCAATAAAAGGCAGGTAATGATCGGGGCCTGTTACTGTATGCAATACAGCAATAGAGATAGCAGTCAATATCAGCAGTTCCATTTCAGGCAACATAAGAAATAGGTTTTATACTGTCGGTGATCAATGATTGATGCGTCGTTATAATAGCCGTTAAACCGTTGATGCAATCAAAAAGCTGCTCGCCTTTATTGCCCAACATCCGAACCATCAGGCCATTAATTGGTAATGCAGAAACACCGTATTCTATGTCAGCAACATCCTTTAAATAAAGTAGCATTTTCCTCAATTCAATGCTGTTTACCTTTTCATTTATGAATAATAAACTCGCATGATGCGAGTAACCTTCAAGATGGCCGATTGATAAATAGTTTGTCATTAAAGGCTTCATCAACAAATTTTCCTTGACTACTAATTTGTCGTTTAAAAAAATTTCCGTGATGGAATGATAGCTTGAAAATTGAAACACCTCACCGGTTAATTTTCTTCCGCAGGTGATGATCTCACTCCAGAGTAGCGTACAGTTACCGGATAGGTAAATCCTATTTCTAGTCAAGAATTTTGAAGCGGCATGAGGTACTGTTGGATGCGGTAGATAAGTAAAGGAACTTCCTTTTTTTAGCCTCACTTCAACCTGTTGTTTAGCACCACCTTCCATTTGAAAAATGCGTTGGTAAGATTGTGTGTGTAATTCTAAGGAGCAGCCTTCCGCCACCTCTATTTTCCAATCGTGGTCATCGCCATCCAGTACACCTGGAGAAGAACTTCTTACCATTAATTGTAAACTGTTTTGAGAACTGTCTTCTGTTACATCAGCAACCTTAAATGGCTGAGTGCAAAAGCTTTTTTTCAGAAATGTTTTTGCATTTCTTAGCGCTGTTTCTATATGAAGCGAGGCCTTCATCGCCACAATTTTGGTTCTTCCACTTCTTCCGTTACTGCATATTTTTTTATCCAGCCAATTACACTGTCAAGTCCTTCACCACTCATTAAGTTGGTAAATACAAATGGGGTTCCTTTACGCATCAGCCGTGCATCTCTTTCCATTACATCCAGGTCAGCATTTACATATGGCGCCAGGTCAATTTTATTGATCACCAACAGGTCAGACCGTGTAATACCCGGCCCTCCTTTCCTTGGTATTTTATCACCTTCTGCCACGTCAATTACAAAGATGGTCAGGTCGGCAAGGTCCGGACTGAATGTAGCTGAAAGGTTATCGCCGCCGCTTTCAATAAAGATGATATCCACATCAGGAAAACGGCCCGCCATTTCTTCTACGGCTTCCAGGTTCATGCTCGCATCTTCGCGTATAGCAGTATGCGGACAACCACCTGTTTCCACACCAATGATCCGTTCGGCAGGCAGCAGGCTATTCTTTGTTAAAAACTCGGCGTCTTCTTTTGTATAGATGTCGTTGGTGATAACAGCAAGACTATAATCATTCATCATCTTCCGGCTCAAACGCTCTATCAGCGCTGTTTTGCCAGAGCCAACGGGTCCGGCGATGCCAATTTTTATGTAGGTTCTATCACTCATATTTTCTTTTTTATACCCAGCGGACATACTACTATTTAGCGTCTGTTGCGTCGCACTCTTGTACGGTTTGTAATTCTAATCAGCACTTCGTCGCGGCGCTCAGCTCATATATAACCTCGAATACAATTCTTCATGCTGCATGCAACGAATATCAAAGCCCGTGCAACACAATCCTATCAAATCTTTATCAGGTGTCAGTGAGGCCATCACTAATTCATCTATCAGGTCATGCAAGGAAAATAAAATCTCCTGTCCATCCTGTTGTCCCAATGGAATCAGTTTTACGCTATTGGTTACCAGGCCCACAGCAGCGTTATAATAAAAGCCAGTTAGTGCTTCCTTCTTTTGGATTGCCATAGCATAAGCATACAATCCAAACACAATTGAGTAATGCCCGGTTAATCGATTGTTATCTATTGCGCTTCTGTACCTATCAATAAATGTGTTTTGAGTAATGGGCCCGAATATTTTCAATAACCGCAGTCCCAATTTTTGGCTGGCCTGCCTTATTTCCCTTGGCAATTTTATGGCCGTACATTCTTCATCTAACTGTACCAGGTTTTCAAAATCATTGTTACTTATCGCATCATATGCCAGCGAAACAAATGCCGCATCCGTATAACAAATATTCTGTGCTAACTGTGTTGTTATAAATTCTTTTGCACTCAGTCTATCTTTTACAATCCCAGCTTGCACATAAGTTTCCAACCCTGCCGAATGAGAGAAGCCGCCAATGGGCAAGGCAGGGTCAGCCAGTTGAAATAAGCGTAAAAGATTAGTCATTGGCAGGTGAGGTTAGCTTTAAAATCTTTGAAAATAAACTGCTGTTATTGTCGGTATGTGCATGTGAAGAAACGGTTGTTCTTAATTGGTGAATCAATTTCCTATGCTCTTTCACAGGTTCAAAACCAGCTGCCGTCAGCCATTTAAAAAGGGGCGCATCAAAAGGTATCAACACTGCTTCAGCTTCATAAAAAATTGGTAAATGCTTGTTGCCAATTTCATAGCAAAGCTTAGCCATATTGTACATAGTTGCCGGCTGAATAACGATGACTTCGCAGGGTTGGATGTCAATTGCTATCAAATAATTTTCATCTTCATAAATCACATCATCCTGCAACAGCATAGAGGTTTCTTTCAAAAACTTCAGGATAACTTCTCTTCCTGCAACAGTCGTTTTATGAAGGATACGTTTGTTTGTTTCATACCATACAATAGGAAGTCTATCAACCTCTCTGCCTCTTGTTTCTATATCTTTTAACTTTCCTGTTTTTTCTTTAATCAACATCTTTCAAAATTTAAATCCCTCATCGCCTCATCCCGATCTTATCCTCCTGGAGAAGGCCACCAGCCGCACACTGCCTTGCTTGTCGGAGAAGTTGAGGAGAAGAACAGAGTCGTTGACAGGCGAGGTTTTGTGCGCCGCTTCCCTCTCCGCAAGGAGAGGGATTGAGGGTGAGGCTGTCCTCAAAACAAAAAATACCGCTGCGCCAACGGCACAACAGATACCGGTTCGCAGGTAATGTGTACACCATCTACTTTCACTTCATAGTTCTCAGGATTCACATCAATCTGTGGTGTTTTATCATTATGTATCAAATCCTTTTTCGAAATAGTACGGCAGTTCTTTACTGCCATTATCATCTTCTCCAAACCATAGCCTTCTATTGTTTCATTATCTACTGAAGCTTGTGATACAAACGTGATACAGGTTTTATAAACAGCCTTGCCAAAAGCTCCAAACATGTGACGATAAATAACAGGCTGCGGTGTTGGTATGGATGCATTCGGGTCGCCCATTTTACTGGCGGTTATCATACCACCTTTAATGATCATTTCCGGCTTGGCGCCAAATAGTGCTGGCTTCCATAATACAATATCCGCCAGTTTACCAGCTTCTAAAGAGCCAACGGCATCTGAGATACCATGCGTTATAGCAGGATTGATAGTGTACTTCGACACATATCTTTTCACACGAAAATTATCATTGTTATTAGCCGCATCTTCTTCCAAAAAGCCACGTTGCTTTTTCATTTTATCGGCGGTCTGCCAGGTACGGGTAATTACTTCCGCCACTCTTCCCATGGCCTGCGAATCAGAACTCATCATACTAAAAACTCCCATGTCGTGCAGGATGTCTTCCGCCGCAATTGTTTCCGGACGAATACGTGAATCGGCAAAGGCCACGTCTTCCGGAACGGATTTATCAAGATGATGACAAACCATCAGCATATCCAGGTGTTCATCAATTGTATTTATCGTAAACGGCCTTGTTGGATTAGTGGAAGATGGCAACACATTAGGATACATTGCCGCTTTAATTATATCAGGTGCATGGCCGCCACCGGCACCTTCGGTATGAAACGTATGGATCACTCTTCCGTTGATAGCCGCGATGGTATCCTCTAAAAAACCGCTTTCATTTAAAGTATCTGTATGAATGGCTACCTGTATATCATATTCATCGGCCACCTGTAAAGAGGCGTCTATAACAGCTGATGTTGAACCCCAGTCTTCATGAATTTTTAAACCGCAGGCTCCCGCTTCTATTTGTTCTTTAAGGGGCTCTG
The DNA here is from genome assembly GCA_028288675.1 of Flavisolibacter sp. Classification (GTDB taxonomy): domain Bacteria; phylum Bacteroidota; class Bacteroidia; order Chitinophagales; family Chitinophagaceae; genus Flavisolibacter. The sequence goes on from JAQBNG010000237.1 coordinate 23,259, forward strand.
TTGTACTGCAATTTCCTTTACCAAAGAAGCCAAGGTTCATCGGAAAAGCATCAGCAGCTTCCAGCATTTTTTGAATGTTCCAGGCACCGGGTGTTACGGTGGTTGCCGACGTTCCATCTGCGGGACCCGTACCGCCGCCCATCATGGTAGTGATGCCGCTGAACAAGGCATGATCAATCAATTGCGGGCAAATAAAATGGATGTGCGTATCAATGCCACCGGCAGTTGCAATAAGCCCCGCACCACCATGTACTTCAGTAGAAGCACCAATTACCATCCCCGGTGTAATGCCATCCATTGTATCGGGGTTGCCTGCTTTGCCAATGGCTTTTATCTTCCCGTCTTTAATGCCAATGTCGGCTTTTACAATGCCCCAATGGTCAATGATCATCACGGTGGTAATGACAAAATCCAGCACGCCTTCATCACGTTTTGCGGTTGCTGATTGCGCCATGCCATCCCTTATAGTCTTACCTCCACCAAATTTTGCTTCGTCGCCATAAACCGTAAAATCTTTTTCTATTTCGATAAAGAGTTCTGTATCGCCCAGCCGTACTTTATCACCCGCGGTTGGGCCGTACATGTTGGCGTATTTTATGCGATTAATTTTCATGTAAGAAGTTGATGGTTGATAGTTGACAGTTGGGAGTACCGTAACCCATTTATTGAATTTTGTTTTTAAAATTTTGCTCTGTGGCTTTGCTGATTGCGGCTTGCTTATTGGCATCATTGATTTCACCGTTGGTAAGATTGCTAAAACCAACGATTGTTTTGTTACCACCAAATGCTACGAGCCCTACTTCTTTTTCCTCCCCCGGCTCAAACCGCACAGCAGTGCCGGCAGCAATATTTAGCCGCATACCAAAGGCCTCCGCCCGGTCAAATTCGCATTGTTTATTCACTTCAAAAAAATGAAAATGCGAACCTATTTGCACAGGCCTGTCACCGGTGTTAACAACAACAATTTTTACAGTTGGCCTTCCAACATTGCACTCGATATCTTCTTTGGCCAAAATGTATTCTCCGGGAATCATGAGTGAGTAATTAGTGATGAATAATAATTTAAAAGTAGGCAGTTGACAGTACGCAGTTGGCAGTTTAAAAAGCACGCCGACTGCGTACTGCCTACTTATTACTGCCTGCTTTATCGTATTGGATGATGAACAGTAACAAGCTTTGTTCCATCAGGAAAGGTGGCTTCTATCTGTATCTCGTCTATCATTTCGGGTATTCCTTCCATAACATCCTCACGGGATAAAATAGTAGCGCCATACGACATGAGTTCAGCTACAGATCTGCCATCACGGGCACCTTCCTGCAGGTGGCTGCTGATAAGGGCAATGGCTTCAGGGTAATTTAATTTCAATCCTCTGTCCTTTCTTTTTTGAGCTAATTCTCCTGCAAGAAACAGCAGTAGTTTTTCTGATTCGCGTGGTGTTAAGTGCATATAACGAAATGTATTAATTAAGAATCACTTTCATTATAGCAGGCAATATATCGTTAATGTAAGTGGATTTTCAAAGGCGACATTAGTCTATAACTGAAAGTAGGAAAAGCTGCGTTAGGGCAGCTTAAAAAAATCGCTTCTCCCCTGAAATCTTTCTAAAAGGTTTTGAAAAGAAGTTATCAACGGCCTTATTAAAATCATCTTTATAAACGATGGGTGTAGAGTGGCCGCTGTTAGGCAATATCCATAAATACGACTGCGAAATATTTTGAGCGATCAGCATTGTGTGTGCGGGTTTTATTACATCGTAATCACCGCCGATCACTAAGGTTGGCACTGTTATCTTATGCAAATCCATTACTGAAATATGTGGCTCTTCCACTAATAAGCGCATTAATTTCCAACCTGCTTTTTCTTTTGCGTTTTTATCTGTCTTAGCTTTTAATGAAGTATAAGCAGGTACCACCAATGCTTCAACATCTTCATAAACGGCAGTGGAATCGGGCCAAAGATTAGCGCCGGTTACGGCCAGCTTTGCTACTTTCCCAGGGTGACGAATTGCCAACAACAACCCATTGATACCGCCATCGCTCCAGCCAATAACATAAGCAGAGTCAACTTTCATTTCACTTAACAAGACGGCATAATCGTCGGCCATCATTTCGTAAGAGAGTGAGTCAGCCAGATCGGTTGATTTACCCTGTGCACGACTATCGGCAATAATAACTTTATACTTTTTTGAGAAGAAGGGAACCTGGTTTATGAAGTCGCCTATTGAACCGCCGTTACCGTGAATGATCAACAAAGGCTTGCCTGTTCCATATATTTCGGCATACATTTTAAAACCGCGGATGTTATAGTATTTCCCAACGGCTTTGTTATCACCATACGGAATGCCGGTTGTGTTTTTTGTAAGCTTTTCAAATTCTTTTTCAAGCTCAGCTTGCGCAAGAACATTGGTAGTATAAAAAAGAAAAACTATAAAAATTATATGCTTTCTCATGAGCGTTGGTTTATAGCTAAGTTTTGATATAGCGTTATTACACATCTACTGCATCATACACAATGACCTTCTCCCACAGATGCGAACAATCGGCAATAAATTTTTGGTGAATAGGATCATCCTGGTAAACTTTCTGCCCTGCCAGGTCATCAAAAAAAAGAAGTTCCGAAGCACTGTAGCTGCTGTCCACCACCGTACGGTCT
>JAQBNG010000013.1 GCA_028288675.1 Flavisolibacter sp.
CCTGGAAAGCCTTCGCCTGTCTGTGTTTGATTCATTGCGTTGTGTGTTTGCAAAAAAAGAGTTTGATGTAAGGGCAATCAACTTTTCTACCTACGGCGCTTCTTTTGTTTACATTGATGATGAGGGCAATCCTTTAACCCCTTTATATAACTATCTCAAATCATATCCGGAAGTACTAAAGAAAAAATTCTACAACGATTACGGTGGCGAAGAAGCGTTTTCAAGTCGAACCGCATCACCGGTTTTAGGAAGTTTAAATTCAGGAATGCAGTTGTACCGGTTGAAGTATGAGAAGCCGGAAATATTTCAAAAAATAAAACATGCGCTTCATCTGCCTCAATATTTAAGCTATTTAATTTCAGGACAAGCTTACTCCGATTTAACAAGTATTGGCTGCCATACCAACCTCTGGGATTTTCAAAAGAACAGATATCATGAGTGGGTAACCAGGGAAGGCATTGAGCCTGTGCTGCCCCCTGTTACTTCGTATGATAAAGTGGCGCCTGCAGCCTTTCCAGGTAGTAATTATTTGGTGGGCACAGGCTTGCACGATAGTTCCGCTGCACTCATTCCTTACCTCGTTAATTTCACCGAACCGTTTGTTTTAATTTCCAGCGGTACGTGGTGCATCAGCTTAAACCCATTTAATGATACACCACTTACACAAGAGGATCTGGCGAAGGATTGTCTATGCTATTTGCAATACAAAGGCTTACCGGTTAAGGCATCCCGCTTATTTGCCGGACAGGAGCATGAAGATGCCGTGAAAAGAATTGCAGCACATTTTGATCAAAGCCCTTTCTTTTATCGTGATGTTGATTTTGATCCTGAAACTGTGAGCAGCCAGCAACAAAAAAGTGACACTAAAGAAGCTGTTCCTGACTTTGCATCAAAAGACCTTTCTGAATTCACATCCTGCAAAGAAGCGTACCATCAGCTAATGATGGATATTATTGAAAAACAAATTACTTCCACCAATCTTATTTTAAATAGCGGCAATGTTAAACGCATTTTTGTTGATGGCGGCTTTAGTAATAACCCTTTATATATGAACCTGCTGGCAGCCGCCTATCCGCAAATGGAAATATATTCTGCTTCTATGTCGCAGGCAACTGCTTTAGGCGCAGCATTGGCCTTGCATGGGTCGTGGCCAAAGAAGCCTTTGCCTAATGACATTATTCATTTGCATTATTATGGTTCGTTGATGCAGACGCTAATCTAAGGTTGGTTAGGTGCTTTTCAGGATGCCACAGGATGATTGCCCCATCACTATTGTATAACATAGACCTTATTTTAACAGCTATATGAACAAACTACTGGTTATCCTCCTGGTGCTTATTACGACCCTTTCCTGCCGTGTACAAAGATTGCCTTCAAAAGAAAAAGTTCTGGAGCCGCTAACATCGGCGAATGCCTACTTCATGAACAAATGGCCCGATCCGGGCAAGTCAATAATCACTAACCGGGAACGCCCAAGTAACATCTGGACAAGAGCGGTTTACTACGAAGGCCTGATGGCCCTGCATAAAATTGATCCGCAAAAAAAATATTACGACTATGCTGTTGACTGGGGAACAAAACACAACTGGAGCTTGCGCAGTGGCAATACATCCCGTAATGCCGATGACCAATGCTGCGGGCAAACTTATATTGATCTCTATCTGATAGATAAAAAAGACGAACGTATCAAAGCTATTAAAGCCAGCATTGATAATATGGTAAAAACGGAGAAAAAGGACGACTGGAACTGGATAGATGCTTTACAAATGGCTATGCCTGTTTTTGTACGCCTGGGTGTTATTTATAACGATACATCCTACTTTAGAAAGATGTATGATTTATACGCTTTTGCTAAATACAATCATGGTGGTAAAGGTTTATACAATCCTGCGGATAAACTTTGGTGGCGTGATAAGGATTTTGTTCCGCCATACAAAGAACCCAATGGCGAAGATTGCTACTGGAGTCGTGGTAATGGGTGGGTACTTGCAGCACTGGCAAGAACGTTGGAAATGTTGCCAAAAACAGACCCGCATTACAACGAATACCTGCAGGATTTTAAAGACATGTGTACCGCCTTAATTCCAATTCAGCGTACCGATGGTTTCTGGAATGTAAGCTTGCACGACCCAACCAATTTTGGCGGCAAAGAAACATCAGGTACCGCTTTATTCGCCTACGGTTTTGCCTGGGGCATAAACAATGGTATTTTGGATAAGAAAACCTACCAGCCTGTTATTGCTAAAGCCTGGAATGCGATGATAAAAGAAGCCGTGCATACTGATGGTAAATTAGGTTTTGTGCAAGGCACAGGTAAAGAGCCGAAAGACGGTCAGCCGGTTTCTTACGATAGTACACCTGACTTTGAAGATTATGGTTTGGGGTGTTTTTTATTAGCGGGAACAGAAATTTATAAGATGAAATAATTTTTTTTAAGTGCTCAACGCGTCTTACCTTTTTCTATATCATGAAAAAAGCTCGCTTTCTATTTTCTGTTTTCGCCTGTATGTGTATCACTACATACAGTCAAACAATTCAGTATAGCAGGCAAACCTTTCAAACTCCTTATGCCGATGCCATGCAGATGGTAGCCAATGTAGGAGGCTATCATCACCTGCTTTGCTTTAGTGCCAACAAGGTGCCTTCCATTTATATCTTTGATGCGCAACTGCAGTTACAAGGTAAAGAAGAGCTATCATTCAAACTTGAGGAAGCAAGCGATATACGAATCGTACCATTCAAAGAACATTATTATTTATATGTTCATTCCACCGGAACCACTGTGCATGAATTATGGAAAATAAATGGTGATGGAACAACAGCTTTGTTATCGGTGCCATTTCAAAAACTGGTTGATTCTGTATTAAACAAAAACACCGCAACACTTCAATTGATTAATCAGCAGGAAGGCTTATTTGTAGCGGCCCATACCTATTTTGATGCTATGAAAAAGATGGGCAGCACCGTGGTAACATTGGATAAAGAATTAAATCCTTCACTGATCCGGAAAGTTTTTTATTCTTTCGATAAGGATTATGAAACCTTGCAACAATCTATGCTAGCCGGCAATAATTTGCTGCTATTAAAAACATCAAAAAATGAGGGAAAAGGAAATTCCCTTGACGTTGTAAAAGTGGATTTAATTACAGGGGGATCCATCTCCAATTCATTTAACAGCGGGCTTTATTTGTACCTAAATCCCTCGTTTAAATTTAGCCCTAAAGATTCAGGCATTCTTGTGTATGCCACTTTGCGGGAGCCGGCTAATAGCAGCCGTACACAACGTAGCGTTTTTATTAACCGGCTTAATTTTTCCTTGCAGGAGCAGGCGCCGCTTTCCTTATTAAGATCGCTGTTTAGGAATAACCTGGCTGCCAATTATTTATTGGTACAAGGACCTTCTTCCTGTTGGCTGAATATGGCGAACAACATACGGGTGTCAGTAAGGAATTCAATAGCGGCCCCCACCCGGGACTTTGTCACTGATGATGCCGGGGTTGTCAGGTTATCAAGAACTTCTCTACCCTCATTTATTACTCCCGAATACAACCAGCCTACGGCAATACGCTTTACTGTTTTGAATGAAAATTTCAAACCTGTTAAAGACAGTCTTATCGCCAACAACAAAAATGTATTTGATGTACAGCCGCGGCCTTATGCGCAATTCGTTATGAACAACAAAGCCTACCTTATTCTGATACAAAATTTTTCTTCCAAACACCGTGGCTTGCTGATGGTGAATGCAACGGCTGACGGCCAGCTTACCACATCGGACTTACGGGTGTTTGACCGCTACAACTACCTGTTGCCGCAATTGCAGGCGGTGGGCAACTATTTTATTTTGCCTTACACATATAAAAACGACATTGGATTGGTGAAGATTAAAATGGAAGATCAATGAGTATTGCGATAGGGCCGGCTGTTTGTCTTTTGCGTGAGGGATAGAAGCGGCTATCCTTTTCCGGAGCATTGTGCGTAAAGCAAAAAAGATAGTAGCGCATAGCCCGACGGCGCCTCGCCGGCACGCCCAAAATATTCATTTCTTGAAAACGATTTGTTGTAGGAAATGGGCTGGCAAGAATAATTTCCGCTACGGGTTTATCAAGGGATAATGGGTGATGCTGTTGTTCTCAGCCTAAGCTTCAAGTGTGGTTTTAATTTAGTAAAGAAAAGAACCAATAGTAGCTCTGTATTGGAAATACAGGTTTTAACTGGTTGCGATTAATTCACTTTCGGTTAATGTCCCAACTCCACAGGATGGTTCTCAAATCCACTATATTTATTTTCCCTTTTTAAACACGGTTGCATGCTTACACGAGGACTATTTTTCTTATCCATCTTTTTTATTACCACGACATCCATCGCCCAGCAAAACTTTAAAAAAACCGGCAATGAATTCTTATTTACTTCAGCCGGTAAAACACTGAAAATTGAATTTTGTTCGCCAACCATGTTCCGTGTAAGAAGTACGTCAACGGCCAGCTTTGAACCCAACGAACCCTGGATGGTAATTAAGTACAATTGGGCGCCAGTAGCAGTTACTGCAACCGAAGAAAAGGCTATGGTGCGTTTGAAAACAGCGCAACTAACTATTGTGATTCAAAAGCCTTCGCTGTCTATTGAAGTCATAAGTAAAGAAGGAAAAGTTCTTTCATCAGAAGCTGTCAAAGGTGGCGGAATTTCAACTACAGGAGAAGCTGTTAGCTGTGTAAAAAAATTAGGTGCCTATGAACATTTCTTTGGCTTTGGCGAACGCATGGATTTTTTAGATCGACGAGGCAAGGAACTCAAACTAAATGTGGGCCGGGGTACTGGTTTACCACATGCAGTAGGCGCTTATAATATTTTAGAAGCTAATTATTGCCCGGTTCCATTTTTCATGAGCACGGCTGGCTACGGCATTTTTTTTCACAATGCTTATCCAACAAAATGGGACATGGGTAGCGAAAGGGGCGACGCCTATTCCTTTAGTGCAGAAGGCGGCGAGATGGATTATTATTTTATGCTCGGTCCAAAGTTTGGTTCCATCGTTTCGCAATACACATCGCTGACAGGCAGGGCGCCCCTGATGCCAAAAGCCGCTTATGGTTTACACATGGGCACGTACTCGGGCGGCACCTGGGGATACGAACACTTAACATCTGATGGATACGTAATAGCGTTAGCAAGAAGAATGCGTGAATTAGGAATTCCGGTTGACCTGCTTTGGCTTGACAGCACCTGGAGAATTTTTGGTGAAGTAGGAGGAAAGGGAGCTACTTCTTTTGAGTGGCGGGAAACCTTTCAAAACCCAAAAGGCATGTTTGACAGCTTGTATGCTATGAACTTTAAAATGGTTGGCGTACACCTGCGTCCGCGTTTCGACAATGGAAAAAAGATAAAACTTTTGGATACGGCACAACGTTTAAAATTCACGTATCCTGAAGGTAATAACGCCGGTGAATTTGTCAATTTTTTTGACTCTGCTTCTGTAGACTTTTGGTGGAACCATGGTGTAAAAAGAGCCGCGGATTTAGGCGCACGGTTTTTAAAAACTGATGAAGGCAGCGCCTTTGGTGCGTTGGCAAATGAGAGCGATAAAATTGGCCCGCAGGGTAAAGAAATTTTAAAGTTGCACAACCTTTTTCCATTGGCTTATGCAAAAGCACCGTATGAAAAGTTTCAGCAATTTAATAAGCTGCGCGGATTGAATCAAACCCGTGAAGGCTATGCAGGCATACAACGTTATCCTTACATTTTTGCAGGCGACTGGCCTAGTGAGTGGCAATACTTTGCACCCGTTATTAAGGCAGGTTTGAATATCGGTTTATCAGGCGTTGGTAACTGGGCGCATTGCATGGGCGGCTTCGAACATGTAGCCGATCCGGAGCTTTACATACGCTGGGTACAGTTTGGTATGTTAAGCCCTGTTGCCTTGGTTTTTGGGATGGATCATCCGGGTTATAAAGAGCCCTGGAGTTATGGAAATGATGCGTTGCGAAACTTTAAAAAATATGATTCGCTGCGCTATAGCTTATTGCCTTATATCTACAGCCATGCTTACCAAATGAATCAAACAGGAGAGCCGTTAATGCGGGCTTTAGTTTTAGATCACCAGGATGATGAAAATGTATATGAAATTGGTGATCAGTATTTGTTTGGTAAAGAGTTGATGGTTTGCCCGGTTACTACAAAGGGCGCACAAACAAGAACGGTGTATTTACCGGAAGGCGTGTGGTACGATTGGTGGACAGGAAAAAGATATACCGGTAAGCAATACATTCATGTAGTAACGCCATTGGATACGATACCCATTTTTGCAAAGGGCGGTGCTATCATTCCTACTCAACCATCAATGAATTATGTAAATGAAAAAAAAGTTGATGTGATAATGCTGGATATTTTTCCCGGCAATGGAAAGTTTAGTTTGTATGAAGATGATGGGGAAAGTTTAACCTACAAGCAAAATAATTTCCGTACAACCGATATAAGTCTGAAAGAATCAACAGGGCGGTATGAAATAAACATAGATAAGCCCAGGGGAATTTATAAGCCGTCAACACATAGCTATCTTTTAAAACTCCATGCAACTACAAAACCAAAACAGGTAACAGAAAATGGCAAGTCGGTAAATGCATTACAAAGTAGCATTGGCGGTTCTGAAAAAAACGGTTGGTATTTTAATGAGAAGGAAAGTATGTTGTACATCAAAACTGCCTCGGATAACTTGATGAATTCCCAAGTTATTATCCAGGATTAAATGACTACCATAAGGCAGGTCTTTAAAGCTTCATTTTTCATTTTAGTGTAAATAAAAAAAATTATGTCGATCAAGGCAAACTATCAGTAATGAAACTCGAAAAAAAATTACTATGCAACCTTGCGGGGGTAATGATGTTAGAATAAGGCTTATAGTCACCTCGAAATATTTCTATTAAAATAGATTCCAGATGCAAGCAACAACTCCGCTATATTTTTAGTCTTAGGTTCCGAAATCATTATGACCGGCTTTGTTCTTATATTGGTCAATTTAAGCGGTTCATTTTATAATTTTTATAAAAGAATAGTTTAAGGAGCAGTACAATGCAATCGTTCCCGAAAATAGTATACTATATTTTCAGGATGCAGCAGGATAGTTGCCCTTACCAAATTGCTACTTTAGTCTTGCTGAACGAGGAATTTTACGACGTACACATTCGATTGCTAAAGGAAAAATTATACGGATCGCTATATGAGAAAATCTTCACAACAATTAATTTACAGGGCTTTTTTATATGCTGGCCTGTATTGCTTTTTGCAAAAATCTTTCTTGTATAAAAATAGTATCCTGCAAGCTGATTCAATGGTACCGTATCCTCTTATCCTTACAAATAGAGTAACCAAATAAAAGCATTATCTAATTATGAACAGATCTCTCATGCGAATGGTTGTTGTTTTTACAGCGCTTGCCCTATTGGCCGGTTGTAAAAAAAAGTTTGATGAATACTATGAGCGTCCCGTCAGCCTGGCGCCTCCTATTTATCAGCAATTGCAAACCCGTGGAAAGTTCACCCAATTGCTTGCCTTAATTAACAAAGCAGGTTACCAGCAAACATTGAGTAATGCAGGTTTTTGGACTCTGTTTGCACCCAACGATGAAGCTTTTACAACTTTTTTTCGTGACAGGGGTATCACAGGTATTGAAAAGATAGACTCGTCCACTGCCCGGGCCATCGTTCAGTATATGTTGGTTTACAACAGTTTTGATAAAGTAACTTTAGATGATTATCAATCTTCTACAGGTTGGTTACCCGATCAGGCATTCAGGCGCCGTACTGCATATTATACCGGTTTTTACGATGATACTATGCAGAACGGGCAAGTGGTAAAGGCTACCCAGTCGAACAGAAACGGTACCGGCAATCCTTATGTTAGCAGTGACAACAATAATAAATACATTCCCTACTTTACTGATATTTATTTTGCTGCCAAAGGGCTGACCGCTGCTGACTACACTTACTTCTACCCATCTTCTCAATTTTCAGGTTTTAATGTGGGGGAAGCAAAAGTAGTAACCAGGGATATTGCAGCTGAAAATGGTATTGTACATGAAATAGATAAAGTGATAACGCCTTTGCCTTCCATTGATGAATACCTGAGGAGTAAACCCGAATACAGCGAGTTTAAAAGACTTTACGACAGGTACCTGGTTGGTTTTGTTTTGAACGCAGATGCAACGAATCGTTACAAATTAGTTAGCGGAGATAATAAGCAGGTATATGTAAAAACGTATAGCAGTGGCCTTGCATTCTCGCTTAATAACGAGAACTATGTGAAGTTGCAGGATAATGATGGCCAGCAAAACTCCTGGACAATTTTTGCTCCTAAGAATGATGTGTTATTAGCGTATGAAAAGAATGTTCTCCTTGAATATTATGGCTCATTCGATAACACGCCAACTGCTATACTGTTAGATTTTTTAAATGCACACATGTGGCAGTCACCCGTGTGGCCAAGCAAGTTTAATTCTACTACCAATTTTGTAGGAGAAGAAGCACGTTTCAATCCACAAACCGATGTTGTTGATCGCAAAATATTAAGCAATGCGATATTTTATGGCACCAGCAAAGTGCAGGAAGCAAATGTATTCTCCAGTGTATATTCCAGGGCGTACCTCGATCCGAAGTTTTCGATCATGACAAGGTTGTTAAATACCGACCTGAGATTTATTATTACACACCTGGGTTCACGCTTTACAATGTTTATGATGCCTGATGCTGTTTTAAGAGCGGCAGGATATGATTTCAACACAGCCAGTAACTTATATACATGTACCACTTGTGGTTCGGCATCCAGTGAAACCATCCGCCAAAACCTGCTGCGCATACTCAATACAAGTGTGATACCCGGAGATTTGCCGGATTTATCCGGTTCTGGCATTACTGAAGCCTATAATGGCGAGTTTATAAAATGGAACAACAACCAGGTTATATCAATCGGAACGCAGGATGCGGCCCAGGTAGTTAGGATAGATAGCACAAGAACAACCGCAAACGGTAAAGTGTACTACCTGAATGGTCTTCTTTCATTTAGTACGGTAAACATAGGTACGCATATAAAAAATTTAGGTGGCACATCTACAGCATCGGACTTCAACTACTTTGCCAACTACCTGGTGGGCTCTAATGTTTATACTGCTGCTACGGGCGAAATAACCGGTACTGTTGCCGGATCCCTTTATACTGTTTTTGTACCTTCTAATGCTGCAATAATGCAGGCCGTAAAAGACGGCGTTCTACCTGGTAGCGTAGCAACAGGGATACCAAACCTGACTGCCTCAACCTGGACCCCCACACAAAGAGAAGATGTGAACAGGTTTATCCTGTATCACATACTAAATAAAAGGACTTTAATACCAAACGGAAATATAAACGGGTCTGGTTCTTTTGAAACCATGCTAAAAAATACAGTAGGTGAAGTGCTACCCATTACTGTAATCAATCTACCCGGAAGTATTCAAATCACAGACATGAATAACAGGAGGGCTAATGTGGTTGTGCCAAAAAGCAACAACCTTTCCAACAGGGCTGTTATTCATTTAATTGATAATTATTTAAAGTATACATTTTAGTGAACTATACAAACTGCAATATGAAAAAATTGTTAGCGAACCTGGTTGTCTTGTGCTTTGCCTTTCTTCTTGCAAATTCTGTTGCAAATGCCCAGGGTACACCAGGTTCAATTACGGTTCAGGGTCGTCTTCTTGATCAGGATAAGAAACCAATTCAAGGTGTAACTGTTGCCGAAGTCAATCGCGACCAAAGAACTATACGAGCCGTTAGAACTGACGTAGATGGAAATTTTGCTATTAAAATTCAAAGCACGTCAGATTCTTTGTCCTTCTCCTACATCGGCAATGAAACGATCCAGTTAGCTATAGGCAACAGAACGACTTTTAATGTTACAATGAGGTCAAGCACTTCAGGACTTGGTGAGGTAATTGTGGTAGCCCAAAGAAGGACAGATAATGGAATGATGTCGATAAGGGACAAAGACTTAACGACGGCTACAACGAGAATTAATGCAAAAGACCTGGAGGAAATGCAGGCGGCTTCTATCGATCAGGCCCTACAGGGACGCCTCCCCGGTGTAGATATTACGGCAGCTTCAGGAGACCCTGGCGCCGGTATGCAAATCCGTATTCGCGGTACATCTTCCATAAACTCCTCCAACGACCCATTAATCGTTGTTGACGGTATGCCCTACGAGACATCTGTACCCGCTGACTTTAATTTTGGTACAGCCGATGAATTAGGGTACGCTTCCTTGTTAAATATTGCGCCTACCGATATCAGGGATATTACTATTTTAAAGGATGCGGCTGCAACTGCCGTCTGGGGTTCACGAGCAGCTAATGGGGTAGTGGTTATCAATACAAAAAGAGGTGCAGTTGGAAAACCTGTATTAACGTACACGTTTAAAGGCTCACTGTCAAAACAGCCCAATGCCATTCCCATGCTTTCGGGTGACCAGTATTCTTCGCTGATCCCGGAAGAGTATATGAATAGAAATGGTGTTCCCCTGCCTACCCAGACAATCAAAGAATTTCTATACGATCCAAATGATCCTTATTGGTTCAATAACTATAGCAATAATACTGATTGGGTAAAAGCCATCACACAGACAGGTTTGACACAAGATCACAATATATCTATGACAGGTGGTGGCGATAAGGCACGTTATTATGCATCGCTAGGTTATTTCGGGCAAAAGGGCACTACAATCGGAACAAATTTAAGCCGGATCAGTACACGTGTTAATTTGGATTACAACGTATCTAACAGGATAAAGTTCCGCAGCGATTTGTCGTTTTCTCATACAGATAATGACCGGAATTATGCAAATAACCTTCGGGACATTGCTTACAAAAAAATGCCCAACATGAGCATTTACGAGTACGATGAATTTGGCAACCGTACACCTAACTTTTTCTCACCGGCATTTAATGTACAAGGACAATATGGAGGTATTTCAACTGATGGTAAAAATAACATCATTGGAACAGTAAATCCGTTAGCAATGGCTACAGATGCACGCTACAATATTATGAGTGAAAGAATAACACCACACTTCAACCTTCAATATTCAATTATCCCTAATGTTTTACTTTCGGTTTTTGATGTTCAGTTTGACATTAATAACACGAAGAATAAATCTTTCCTTCCGCAAACGGCTACAGGTCGTCCGTGGACGGAAACTTCAGTAAACCGGACTTATGACGGTGATGTGGACGTATTTAATGTGCAAACAAAGTCAAGCTTAATCTTTACGCCACGGTTAAAGAACACGAAGCATGATATAATGTCATCGCTTATCTTCTTTACCTACGATAACAAAAGTGTTACGCAGGAAGCCCGTACCTCCAACACAGCTTCTTCCCTGCTGATCGATCCTTCTGCTCCTTCACGTACGCAAAATGCGGATCTCGCTATTGGTTCTGGAACCTACCAAACAAGAAGCATTGGTGCAACAATGAGTACGCAGTATAGCTTTCTTGATCGTTACATTATTAATGTAGGGTTACGGGGAGATGGAAACTCAAGGTTTGGCCCTGATTTCCGTTACGGTTTGTTTCCATCTATATCTACCCGGTATAGAGTATCCGGAGAACCATTTATGAAGAAGTATGAAAAATGGCTGGATGATTTAAGTGTCAGGGCCAGCTATGGCATCAGTGGTAATGCACCACGCAGAGATTATTCCTTCTACAATACCTATGGAAATTTCGACTGGGGTTATTTAGGCCAGGCGGCTGTGTATCCCGCCAATATGGAATTAAAGAACCTGCGCTGGGAAACAGTTACAGGTGCTAATGTGGGTATTAACCTTATCATGTTTAAGAACAGGATTAACCTGGATGTTGAAATGTATAAGAACCGCACTAATAACCTTTTCTTTAACGGTTTGCAAATTTCCTCTTTCACAGGTTTTAATAGTGTTGATATGAACGTAGGCACAATGGATAACCAGGGTTGGGAGTTAGGGTTAAATACTTCGCTGTATAAAACCAAAAATCTTACAGTGGATTTTAATTTCAACATTTCCCGAAACGAGAACATCATTCGTGAAATATCTCCCTTCTATCCTACGGAAAAAGGAAACATTACATCCAACGGGCAATACAAAACCTATATGCAGGTGAACAACCCATTTGGTTCTTTTTATGGCTTTAAGTACCTGGGTGTATATAAAGATCAGGATGAAACCATTGCAAAAGGTGCAGGTGGCAAACCTATCGTTGGACCAACAGGCCAGGTGATTTATACCCGGTTTAATTATCCGGCTGTTGACTATGTTTTTAAACCCGGCGATGCCATGTATGAGGATATTAACCATGATGGAAACATTAATTACATGGACGTGGTTTACCTGGGTAACAGTAACCCGAAATTTACAGGTGGCTTTGGTGGTGGCGTGACTTATAAGGGAAGTTTAAAGGTTACTGCATTTTTTAATTACCGCTACAAATATGATGTTGTCAATCAAACCAAAATGACAACAACCAATATGTCTAGCTACGATAACCAAAGTACTGCTGTATTGAGAAGATGGCGTAAGGAAGGTGACGAAACAGACATTCCAAGAGCCTTATTTGGTTCGGGTTATAACTGGCTTGGCTCGGACAGGTACGTGGAAGATGCTTCCTTCCTTCGTTTCAGAACATTGACCGTTCGTTATACATTCTCCCAAACGTTCATTAAGAAATTAAAGATCAAAAATCTGAGCGGGTATATAACAGCAGAAAACCTTTATACGTGGACTAATTATACAGGACAAGATCCGGAAGTATCTACACGTGGCAGTGATCCGTTTCGTGTAGCGACCGATCAATCGATGACACCGCCTGTAAAAACTATTACCATTGGCTTAACTGGTTCATTCTAAAGAAAACTTAAGAAAGATGCAAATGCTTACTAATAGAATTTTCAAATTTTTGTGCTTGCTGATCATGGTCAGCACGGCAAGCTCCTGTAAAAAGTGGCTTGACCTAAAGCCGGAGAATGGGATTATCCGCCAAAATTTCTGGAAGACAAAAGAACAGGTACAGGCTGCTGTTTTGGGTTGTTATGCCTCTTTGCTAGGTGCACCGGCAGGTATCAACGACAGGCCCTTACCGGAATATTTTTTCGTGTGGGGTGAGGTAAGAGCAGATATGCTGGCGCCTTCAACAGGAATAACAAATGAGGAGCTGGAGATAATGAATGTGAATATTCTTGAAACCAATGGCATTACCAACTGGCGATCGGTTTACAGAACAATTAATTATTGCAATACGGTTATAGATTTTGCACCTGAAGTATTGCAAAATGATGCGACATTTTCGCAACAGGCACTGGATGCTTATTTAGGAGAGGCAAAGGCCTTGCGGGCACTCATGTATTTTTATTTGGTTAGAAGTTTTCGTGATGTTCCCTTAGTGTTGAAAGCTACTTCAAGTGATGATCAACTTGAACAACTTGCAAAAAGTACAGGTGCTCAGGTGCTTCAACAAATCGTGAAAGATTTATCGGAAGCTGAAACAACTGCACCACTTACGTTTAACAACCTCACCTACGATAAAGGAAGGATCACCCGCTATACGGTAAATGCTATCCAGGCCGATGTTTACCTGTGGATGGAAAAATATCCTGAAGCCACCGCTGCCTGCGATAAAGTTATCAATTCAGGAAGGTTTGGCCTGGTATCGTC
Source organism: Flavisolibacter sp. (assembly GCA_028288675.1). Lineage (GTDB taxonomy): Bacteria > Bacteroidota > Bacteroidia > Chitinophagales > Chitinophagaceae > Flavisolibacter. The sequence goes on from JAQBNG010000013.1 coordinate 13,708, forward strand.
TTCTACCTGGTTTACCAGTGTTTTTGTAAACGGAAATTCCAATGAGGGCATTTTTGAAATACAGTTCGATAAACAAAAATTAAATACGTTCTATACAATGTTCCGTTCAAGGCCGCGGTTTTTAGCTGCCAACATTGTATCTGATCCCAGCGATGGATTATACCAGGTAGATCTCCAGGATGCTACAAAATTTGACATCCGCGGAGATGGTGCGGCTGCTAATTTCGGCGATGGCCGCATTTGGAAGTACGTTGGTATTGATTTTAATTCTATTCGTGCAGCAGAGGAATCATATGCACACTGGATCGTTTACCGCTATGCCGATATTTTGCTTATGAAAGCAGAAGCATTGGCAATGGCAGGCAACGGACAACAAGCTCTTGATCTGGTTGACCGGATACGCATTCGTGGCCGGGCCTTAAATACCGGTGGAAGTTCGGGTACAGGTACTTCACGTAATGTAAGCCCTTCAGATACAGAAGGAATACTCAGTTACATTTTAGAAGAAAGATCCAGGGAGTTTGCGTTTGAAGGGAAAAGATGGTACGACTTGTTGCGCTTTGCAAAAAGGGAAAATTACAAGCGGCTCAATATATTATTAGAGATGGTTTCAAGGAGTGTTCCCGGTAGTCTGCAGCAATCGGCGATTGCGAAATTCAGAGACCCAAACAGCCATTATTTCCCCATCTATCAATATGAACTGCAAACGGATAAAAATTTAGTACAAAATCCTTTCTATAAATAATTTGAAATGAGAACAAAACATTCTTTCATAGCAGCAATTTTAGCATGCGTATTTATTGTAGGTTATCTAAGCAGTTGCAAAAAGCTCGAACTTGTTACTGCCACAACCACTGATGTAAACATTTACGATTACCTGGTTCAGCACCCGGAGCAGTTTTCTGAATTTGCAAAAATTGTAAACAAATCGGGTTATAGCAGTTTCTTAAATGCCTATGGCGCCTATACTCTTTTTGCGGCCAATAATGAAGGTGTGAAAACTTTCCTGAAAGACATGAGCAAAGCTTCTGTTGATGATTTTACGGTGGTAGAATCGCAAAATATTGTGAAGCTTCACCTGATTCAGGATACAATAAATACCAGTTCTTTTACAGATGGTAAATTACCGAAGGTTACCATGTTAGGGCAATACCTTCTGACGGGGGTTTCAAACACCAATGGAGTTTCAAGTTTTATCGTAAACAGGCAAGCCCTTATCGTTCAGCCAAATGTTCGTTTGTCAAATGGAAATATACATGTGCTTGACAATGTTTTAAGAGCGGCCACCAAGACAGTTGCACAAACAGTTGAAGCAAATCCTGATTTCTCCATTTTTACGCAAGCTTTAAAAGAAACAGGTTTTTACGACTCGTTGAACATAGTAAACAACGCAGATACCAATCGTCGTTTTCTAACTGTAGTTGCTGAAACAAATAAAGCGTTGGCAGATTCCGGAATTACAAGTTATGCCGCATTAAAGGCTAGATATTCTAAAACCGGCAATCCAAAAGGAGCGAATGACAGCTTGCACATGTATGTTGCTTACCACATTTTTACCGATGCGAGATACCTTGCCGATATTGTTTCTACAGTTTCTGTAACAACCCTTCAGCCCCTGGAAGTGGTAACACCCAGCCTTGATGGAGAGACCGTGTTACTTAATGATATTTTTTTCAATGGTAACCATGAGCCGGGAATTCCTTTGGCCCGTACACAAAGTGATATTACCGCAAGCAATGGGGTAGTACATACGGCAGCATCGCATTTTGCTGTTAAACTGCGGGTGCCGATAAGGATTGATTTTGACGTGGCTGATCAGCCGGAGTTAAGAAAGCTAACCAGTGTTTACCGTCAGGCCACCACAGCTAACGCAATCGTAGCTAATGGAGGAGGAACTTTTTTTGCCAGGGGAACATTTGCTGATATAACATCATTCAGCAGTAATGCAACAGCTACACCTTACGTATCATATTGTGCTATGCCAGTTACCAACACTACTTACTATGGATGGCGGGCTGATTATTTACGGCCAGGGATGGGCAATACCACCAGAAGCCTTTGGGTGGAGTTCCGTACGCCATTGCTGGTAAAAGGAAGATACAAACTTTGGGTTTGCTATTATCGGGGTAGAGCATCCACTAACAATCCTGCATTTCCCAACCGTGTTGACTTTGACGGACAACCAATGCAAAGGACATTCGATTTTTCTGAACAAAAGCCTTCAGGTACACCGGGTGAACTGGAGGCCCTGGGTTATAAACAATATACAGAAGCACCCCTTACCAACACTGCCCCTGATATAAATAATGTAGGAAGATTAGTGGGTACGGTTGATGTGCAAACTACCAACAGGCATACGATAAGAATAACATTCCTTGCAAATTCTTCAGGACAGGAGTTGAATTATTTGGATATGTTCCAGTTTATTCCGGTGAATGACAATCAACTGCGACCAATTTTTGCCAGGGACGGAAGGATAATTCCATAACCGTAAAAAAGGGCTCTACTACACCTCGCTGCGTGTTAGAAACATTAGCGCAACGAAGATTACGTGTCTTGAAGCAAGAAAAAGAGGGGACTTGAATTTCGATACTGGTAGATATTATGATTTTTTAAACCAGCAATTGAATAATAATAACAACTACTTATAAAAAGCATTGGCTCATAAATTAAAAAAAATGTATTTGAAAACAACATTATTGTGGGTATTCTTTTTTGCCCTGTGCCTGGCCGGATGTAAGAAATGGGATGACCATAATAAGATCGGGAACCAGGATCTGTCAAAGACATTACTGGACGAAATAAGCGGCCGCTCTAATCTTGGTAAGTTTTACGAATACCTGAAGAAAACCGGGTTGGATAAAGAATTGTCTTCTTCAAAAACTTATACGGTTTGGGCACCTGTGAATGACGCTCTGCAAAGCCTTGACCCTGCCATCATTGCTGACAGCGCTAAACTAAGACAGTTCGTTGCCAATCATATTTCGTATCAAACCTATTTTACCCGGAATGCACAACCAGCCGTAAGAGTGCCTATGTTGAATGGGAAACGGGTAACGTTTTCGGCTACCAAGTTCGACGAGGCAAACATTACAACTGCAGATATATACGTAAGCAATGGTGTTTTGCAGGTGATAGATAATGTTGCACCTGTGTATCCCAATGCATGGGAGTTGGTAAACAGTACAAAAACGTTATTTCAGCAAAGTGCTTACATCCTGTCGCTTACACGCAAGGTGTTTGACCCTGCCAATGCTATTATAGATAGCATCAACCCTCAAACTGGTCAACCCATTTATCGTCCTGGGACAGATAGTGTCCTTCGCAATCGTTACGACACCGAGGTGTATGACCTGCAAAATGAAGGAAAACAATACACGTATTTTATATTAAATGACGCAGCTTTTAATACAGAAATTATAAAGCTGAATCCTTATTTTAAAACAGGTACAACAGACAGTACAAAAAATCTTGCTTCGTTTGCGGTTGCAAAAGACCTGACCGTTGAGGGACTTTATACGATAGCTCAATTGCCTGCTGTTCTTATATCAAAGTCAGGCGTTAAAATTCCAATTGATAAAAATAAAATTGTCGAAACACGCAAGATGAGCAATGGCATTGCTTATGTTATCAGCGGAATAAATTTCGATGTAAAAGACAAAATTCCAACAGCAATTGTACAGGGAGAAAATCCCCGCGGTTTTTTTGATGCAAATGGTGTTGCAGTTATTCCAAGGCAAAACAATGTTTCAGCCATTTTTATCAGGTCGCGTTTTAATCCTCTTACCAATCTAACGTTTACCGATATGTTTGCCTATAATCATGGCATCAGCGCTTTGAGTGTACAATACCGTGCACAGAACTTGCCTTCTGTAAAGTACAAAGTATATTGGGTAGCTCCCAACGATACGCTCTATGTGAATGGTGCAATTGTACCGGTAGTTTATAACCAGCGTTTAGCTATGGGTGTAAGAGGAACTAATTTCCTTCCAAGTGCTACAGGGCAGGCGGTAGCCATCAACAATTACAGCGAGGTTTATTTAGGTGATTGGATCCAGTCATCCTACGGTACATTAGATATGTTCCTCACAGCTGCCGCTTCTACAAGTAATACTGTAAACAGATTAAACCTTGATTACATCAAGCTTGTACCGGATTTATAAAGAAGAATTTTTTTTCTATATAGTAACATGCAAATACCACCACTTGTGAAGAATAATTTTAAAAAAGGATTAATTATACCGGTATTGTTTTTAGGGCTTTTAAATGCAGGAGCACAAGACAATAAGGCCCGGGATAATCGTGCAAATAATAACAAACAAGCCCCTGCGCAAAAACTAGCCGCCGATACTGCCGCTTACAATCAAAGAGTTCGGAGTTTAGCCAATGCGGTTGAAATAAGCGGAACCATCACCGATGCTGCTTCCCGTCAGCCTTTGCGTGCCGTTAGCGTTTTCTACCATGACTACTCTGCTGCCATTACAGACAGTATAGGTCACTTTACAATAAGGGTTCCAAACAACCAAGTAACCATTGTGTTGCAAGCCGAAGGATACCAGGCAAAAGAACTTGCTTTGAAGGGACGAAAAACTGTAACTGCGGCTTTGTATGAAGATACCTACAGCTCTTTTTACGGTGCGGCGGCACTTCCTTTTGGAAGTCTGCCTAATAACCGCATTCCTTATGCAGTTACCTCTGTACAATCAACTGGAAACTGGGCTCGTCCGGCTGAAACACCCGATGCTTTCCTCCAGGGAAAGGTCGCGGGTTTAAACGCTATCCGTCGCTCCGGAACGCCTAACAGCGGGGCTAATTTGTTTCTGCGTGGTATTTCATCTTTGTACACAACCAACCAGCCTTTGCTTGTGGTAGATGGTGTTATTTATGATATAGAAGATTATGGCGGGTCACTCATCTCCGGCAATTACTCAAACCCACTTGCTTATATCGACATCAAGGACATTGATAATGTTACCGTGATCAAAGACGGTTCATCAACCTATGGAACAAAGGGGGGAAATGGTGTCATTGTAATTACTACAGTAAGGGCAAAAGAACTGGCAACAAGAATAGATGCAGCGGTGTATGGTGGAGTGAACTTTGCACCTAAAAATCTGCCTGTGTTGGATGCGGGCCAGTACAGAACCTATCTTTCAGATCTACTTCAATCAGGTGGAGCTACGGAAGCACAAGTAAGGGCTTATCCATACATGAATGATAATCTTTCCAGTCCTGATTATTACCGTTATCACAACAATACTGACTGGCAAAAGCAGGTATTGCACAATAGTTCTTTTAAAGACTATTATCTTAAAGTGACAGGAGGCGATAACATTGCCCGGTATTCACTATCGTTAGGTGTTTTAGCTAATTCAGGTGTAGTAAAAGAAACCGATATAAGCCGTTATAATACACGTTTTAATGCAGACCTGAATCTTAGTAAAAAGCTAACGGCCACTGCAAACCTCAGTTTTACATTTAATGATCAAAGTTTAAAAGACCAGGGACTTGCTTCGAAAACAAATCCATTATATGTGGCCTTGATAAAATCTCCTTTGATTAATGTAAACGAAGTGTCATCAGCAGGTGCTGTTTCCCCGGTAGCAACGGATGTTGATACGTTTAATGTCAGTAATCCTGTGGCTTTGATCAGTACGATGCAGGGTTTTAATAAAAGTTATCGTTTTGCGGGATCAATTGGATTTAATTACGCTTTTTCAAAATCACTCAACTTAAGTACTACTGTTGCAATAACGGTTGACAAGATTCGTGGAAACCTGTTTATTCCTTCGAAAGGTGTTGTGAATGATACATTGGATAATGGAATAATTGCCGACAGCCGCCTGGGAGCGCAAACAAAAAGAATGTTGAGTGTGTATAATGACACACGACTTTCCTATGATCAAATTTTTCACCAAATTCACCGTATATCCGGTAGAGTAGGTTTTCGTTTCCTGCAATCGAAAACAGAGCAGGATATCGCCTTGGGTGCAAATTCGGCAATAGACCAATTGCGCAGTGTAGGCAATGGTGTAGCAGCGTTAAGAAGAACAAGCGGAGATATAGGCAAATACAGGTGGATCAATACTTATCTCGGTGCTGACTACTCCCTGCTTGACAAATATTTTGTTTCCTTAAACGTTGCACTGGATGGCTCTTCGCGGTTTGGTAAAAACGTTTCGAGTGCATTGTCTTTGAATGGAAACAGTTTCGCCGTTCTGCCTTCTATAGCGGGTGCCTGGCTTGTTTCTTCAGAGAATTTTATGGCTAGCAATAAGGTTTTTGACCTGCTGAAACTAAGAGCTTCTTTCGGGCTTTCGGGTAACGACGACATTGGTAACTTCAATTCAAGGCAGTACTATATTTCACAAAACTTCCTGGGTACGCAGGGTCTTGTCAGGGCCAATTTTGGTAACGAAGGCTTACAATGGGAAAGTGTTCAAAAGTTAAACGGAGGTTTGGATGCAAGCATGTTCAACGAACGTGTGAACATCTCTTTGGATGTGTACCAAAATAAGACGAACAAAATGCTTGTGAACGAGGCTCTACCCACAATAACAGGTATGACCTATGTTTTGACAAACTCGGGTAGCATGAAAACAACAGGCGCAGAAGCATCTGTAATGGGACGCATTATTAACAAGTCAAGTTTGAAGTGGGACCTGGGTTTTACTATAGCACATTACAAATCCACAATAACAGCTTTACCCAATAGCAGCATAATAACCGATTATGCCGGTGGAGCAATTCTTAGCAGTGTTGGTAATGGTCCAAATATGTTTTATGGCTTGAAAACAACCGGAGTATATACGTCAGATGCGGAAGCATCGGCAGGAGGTTTAGGTGTTAGGCAATCAAATGGTGCAATAACCCTATTTAGAGGTGGCGATATTCGTTTTGAAGATGTAAACGGTGACAAAATAATTGATAATAATGACCGTCAGATCATAGGTGATCCGAATCCGGATTTCATTGGTTCCATTACTAACAGGGTACAATGGAAACGGTTTACATTCGAAGCTTTATTCACCTTCTCACAAGGCAATGATATCTACAACTACACCCGGAGACAGTTAGAGTCGCAATCCAACTATAATAATCAAACCCTTGCGGTATTGAACCGGTGGAGAAGCAATGGCCAGGTAACAGCTATGCCTCGTGCATCTTTAGGCGATCCTACAGGAAACAGCAATTTCTCTGACAGGTGGATTGAAGATGGTTCTTACTTCCGACTGAGGACGGCTTCGTTATCGTACAACCTTCCCATCAAAGCTGGTTTCCTTAGGTACTCAGTGCTTTATGTTACTGGTAATAACTTGTTCACTCTTACAAATTATCTTGGCTTTGATCCTGAGATGAGTGGTTCGTCAAGAGCATTGGGCCAGGGCTTTGATGTAACATTTGAGCCGCAGTTTCGATCTGTGCTGGCCGGCCTTAGAATTGGTTTATAAACTTTAAAAGTATAAGACACTAATATGAAACTGAATTTTTTTAAGTCGTGCTTTTTATTACTGGTGCTTGCCGGTTTAACAGCGCTGTCATCGTGTAAAAAGATATTAGACATACAGCCGGAAAATATGCTTACCGGTGAGCAAACCTACCGTAACGTATTTGATGCAGATGCGGCAGTATTAGGCGTGTACGGCAAGTTTATGCAACTGGCTAAACCCTATGTATTGCTGAACGAGTTGAGAGCTGACCTGATGTCGCCGTCAATAAATGCTGACCTGTACTTGCGGCAGTTAAGCGATCATACGGTTGCTGCCGATAACCCATACATAAATCCTACGCCATTTTATGAAGTCATCCTGAATTGCAATGATGTGATGATGAACTTTGATAAGATGCTTACAGAGAAGAAACTGAAGGTTGATGAACATAACCAACGTTATGCTGATGTGGCCGCCATCCGCACCTGGGTTTACCTGCAAATAGGTATTCATTTCAGCAAAGACCCGCAGGGCACAATCGGTATTCCTTACCTCACCAATCCTTTAGCTTCAATTGCTGATGTAAAGAATGAATCCAACTACCAGTATCTTCCCTTCCGGCAGTTGTTAGCCGAATTAATTAAAACAATGGAAGCTTTACCTACAAAGGAATTATATACTACTACCACAACATTGGTTACCACTGTTGATCAGTACCGGACGGAAAAGTTTTTCGTCAACAAAAAAGTTTTGTTGGGAGACCTGTACTTATGGAATGCGGCTTATGATCCTTCCTCGTATAATAAAGCAGCCAGGATGTACAGGGAAATACTTTCTTATTACGACGCCAGGGGTAATGAGAATACGCAGAAAAATTATTACAAACTGATTGGAGCTCCGGATCCTGCAACCGGCAACCAGCTCGCCGTTCAATACATTCGTTTCCGCGAAAGTGATATCAATGCTTTATACGAAAGCAATACAGAAGGATGGCGCTCTATGTTTTCGCGTGGTAAGTTTAGTTATGACACGCAGTTTGATTGGGAGTGGATTTGGGTCCTGCCTTTTAGCAGCAATTTTGCGCCTAAAAATCCCTTCATTGATTTGTTTTCCAACGTTGGCGGAAGCTACCTTGTTAAACCATCGCAACAAGCGATAAGTAACTGGAACAGCCAGGTACAATTCAATAGTTTTCCTTTTGATGCCCGCGGCCGGTTTACTTATAAAACCATTAATGGGCAACCTGTTATTATGAAGTACCTGTATTACTTCCTTGATGGAAACACTTTTTTACCCTCCATCAATTCCAATGGCCGAAGCGGCGAATGGTGGTTGTCCAGGGCAGCTTCGGTATGGACGCATTATGGAGAAGCGGCTAATCGTGATGGCCATCCCAAACTTGGTTTTGCAATTGTAAACCAGGGTTTAAGAACTACATATACGCCGCCCATCACTGCTACTAATCCAAATAACAACAACGTAACTAACATTCAGCAAACCTTCCTTCCTCCTCCTTACGATTTTGATGCAAGGAGCGGCGATAACCCTGGATTCAGAGCGATATGGAGAGACATGGCCGGACTTAGAGGAAGAGCTAATTTAAGGCCCAGGGATTTGATTGGCAGTGATAGTACAACGCAAGTTGAAAACATGCTGGTTGACGAAGCCGCATTAGAGCTAGCTTACGAAGGCCAGCGTTGGTCAGATCTGCTACGCATTGCAATCAGGAGAAAAGATCCTTCGTTTATTGCAAATAAGGTTTATGATAAACTATTGCAGGATGGAAGCGGCAACGCGGCCTCAGCAAGAGTAAAGTTGATGAGTGGCGACTGGTATCTTCCATTTAGATGGCAATAAGTTATTGTCTTTCAAATAATAAGCTTTAGTATAAAGACGGGTACAATGTTATCCGTCTTTTTGTTTTACTGGTTAATAGAGAAACTGTTTTTCGTCTTCGCTTTTTTAGCATCATGTTTTCCTTTTATAGTAGTCGCCAGGCACCATCTTTTGAGTAGCATTCGCATTACTGATGTACTCAACTAAGAAATGAAATTTTGATTTGTTATGGCCACCTTCCTTTTAATCTGAAGTGAGATGTTTTCCCAGGTCTCGCATGGCAATCACCTTAAAATGGTGCTCTTTCATGTATTGCAGGAATTTGGTAAAAATCTCAACTGAAGTGGTGTAATCAGGGTGGGCGATGTCTGGAACACCATGTATGGTGAAAGCTAAAATCTGACGGGGTTGCAGGTTCTTCAAAGCATTCCAGGTTCGCTCGTGAAGCTTTTCTGCGGAACCCATCGTGTAGCTGGGAATTACGAGGTGTCCGTCCTGTTTTGGATCATAATATTTACTGCCCCCCTGGCGGCCGTATCGGTAGCCCATTTCGTTTAAAACAACCTGCGACAGTGAATCGGCCCTGTTGCCGGGATAGGCAAAGGAAATGGGCTTCGGAATGCCATACTCCTTGCACCTGGCTTCAATATAACCAATCTCTTTTTGCATCCCTTCGCGGTCAAGCTTCGTCATATTCTTGTGATGTCCTGTGTGGTTCCCGATTTCAAATCCCATTTGGTACAGTTCAGCAATCTGCGGCCATTTCATATAATACACAGAATCAGCCGGAGATTTCCAGGGCATTTCGCAAACGAAGAACGTGGCATCAAAGCCATATTTTTTTAAAAGCGGAGCAACGATAGTGTAATGACTAATCTCCGCATCATCGAAGCCAAGGATTACAATTGGGTCTTTGGCTGGTACATTTTTGATTTTTGCAAACAGTCTGGTCATAGGCTTGGCTTCATTTCCCACTGTCTGCAACTTCTTCATGGCATCTGCATATCGCTTACCCAGTTCTCTCGCCGATGGCGTATCAAAATGTAGATGGTCGCCTTTATCTGCAAGCCCTTTGGCAGAAACCACCGCAGTATAAGGAACTTGTTGTGGTAATTGATTAATGACTGGATTGATGTAATCCATTTTATTGAAGTAGCCAATTTCTCCAGCTACAAAAGGCAGGTTAGGATTTCTCAGATCGGTGCGAAGGCGGCTGATCAGGATTTTCAATTTTCTCATATAAACAGCAGAAGGCAGGGAGTCGTTGTCTGATTCGCCTTGATGCCAGAGTATTCCTTTTAGAACACCTTTTTGCATAGCTAATTTTGCCCGTAAAATGGCATCATTGTAAGGATGGAAAACCTTTAAGTAAACTGCATCCGGCTCCCACACCTTTATCGGTGAGCCACCAAGGGCACACGGGATTAATCCAATCTTGATGTTTTTATTATTGCCCAATATTTCTTTGGTAAAGCTGATGGCCGGACCAACTCCTGCTGATGCAGGCTTGTCAAAATGGACAGGGTCAGCAGCTGCTACCCATTGACCGAGTGAGTCGAGCATAAGTATTTGCGGATTCAGACTCTTGCTGTCTGCATCAAGTAGACCTCTTCCTGCCATATTGGACTGCCCAATCAAAAGGTAAACATGAAAATTGCTGTCCACTATATCTTTTTGTGAATGGCTTTGCAAGGCTGAATACAACATGCAAATACTAAGAACGATTTTTATTTTCTTCATTTTAGAAAATTCATTTTGCAACTTCTAATCGGAAACAATCATTTAGTTTTTACCCAAGACTATCCCTATCGTAGATAGAGCCACAAGTGTTTTTACCGGCATCGGTATAAACACCAGCCTTTTGTGCGAAGCTGTTAGTAGAAAACAGGAAGACCATAAAGAAAGAACAGAAGTAATTACGACTCATATAACGAAGCAATTGCTCTAAGATAATAAGGCAAAAGAATTGGGCATCCTGTACAATCATTTGTTGATTATGTCTCGAAATGAAGTTCAGGATGCAGCAGGACAGCCAACTATTTTGCAACCTGAACTTTACTACTCTAAACGAGCCAGCTATATGAAACCAACATTCTGCAAAATCAATTTTTCTGCAAACAGAAAGTACTCATACTCAGAAGATCATTACTTGAACCTACTTACTATTAAGGTGCGGTTCTACAGTTATGCAGACAGTAACAACTAACATGGTGCCACTACAGCAATAACAATCTTTAGAGGACAATAAAATAACTTGATAAACAATTAAGTGAGCCAAATGATAAAATATTTGCTTTTAGTATTCTTCTGTGCTTTTCTAATAAATAGTGCATTGCTTGCACAAAGCACAGCACAGCGAATAAAATACAATTTCAACAGTGGCTGGAGAGTCTTTGTTGGTGATTTGAAAGAAGCCTCTGCACCGGGGTTTGATGATAAACAATGGAAAGCTGTCACCTTGCCTTATGCATGGAATGAAGACGATGCTTTTAAAAAAGACATTGTAAATCATTCTACCGGCATTGCATGGTATCGCAAGCATTTTAAATTGCCCGCAACAACAAAAGCTCAGAAAGTTTTTTTAGAGTTTGAAGGCATCCGGCAGGCAGGTGAATTTTATTTTAATGGTGTGAACATTGGACTGCATGAAAATGGTGCGATGGCATTTGGCTTTGATGTAACAGATCTTGTGAAGTTTGGTAATGAAGAAAATGTTGTTGCGGCCAGGATTGATAACGACTGGAATTACAGGGAAAAAGCTACCAACACCAAGTACCAGTGGGAAGACAAAAACTTTAATGCTAACTATGGTGGCATTTCCAAAAATGTCTATTTGCATATTACACCAAAAATTTATCAAACCCTGCCTTTGTATTCTAACCTAAAAACTACGGGTGTCTATATCTATGCTGATCATTATAACATCAAGGGAAAGTCTGCAACTATTCATGCGGAATCAGAGGTAAAGAATGAAACAAGCATAGTACAGCAAGTGAGCTATGAAGCATCAGTTATTGACTTGAAGGGCAAGCTTGTTCAAACCTTTACCAGTGCCGCAACAACCCTTGCACCCGGCGAAACAAAAATACTTAAAGCTTCATCGCATGTAAATGGCCTGAACTTCTGGAGCTGGGGTTATGGTTATTTGTACAATGTGCAAACAACATTAAAAGTGGCCGGTAAGCCTGTCGATGTGGTATCAACCAAAACCGGCTTTCGCAAAACTGAATTTAAACAGGGAATGATCTATCTCAATGATCGTGTAATAATGGTTCATGGCTATGCACAACGCACATCAAACGAGTGGCCGGCAATCGGGCAGTCGGTTCCTGCCTGGTTAAGCGATTACAGCAATGGGTTGATGGTTGAAAGCAACGGTAACCTGGTAAGATGGATGCACATCACGCCCTGGAAACAAGATGTGGAAAGCTGTGACCGTGTAGGGTTAATGCAAGCCATGCAGGCTGGCGATGCAGAGCATGATGTGGAAGGTGTTCGCTGGGAGCAAAGGAGATTCCTAATGCGAGACGCCATTATTTATAACCGAAACAATCCAAGCATTATTTTTTACGAAAGTGGTAATGAATCAATCAGCGAGGCACACATGCGGGACATGAAAAGTATCCGCGATCAATTTGATCCGCATGGCGGTAGAGCAATTGGCAGTCGGGAAATGCTTGATAGTAAGACTGCCGAATACGGTGGCGAAATGCTTTACACCAATAAGAGTGCGCATATACCTATGTGGGCCATGGAGTATTCAAGAGATGAGGGGTCCAGAAAATATTGGGATGATCTTACACCACCTTATCACAAGGATGGTGATGGTCCCCTGCACAACGGTCAGCCAGCCAAAGACTATAACCGAAACATGGAATCGCATGCCATAGAAAATGTAAAAAGGTGGTTTGAATTCTGGAACGAAAGGCCCGGAACAGGTAAGCGTGTTAGTGCGGGTGGCGTTAATATTGTTTGGTCTGAAAGCAATACACATCATAGGGGTGAAGAAAACTACCGCCGTAGTGGGGAAGTGGATGCGTTGCGTATAAAAAAGCAGAATTTTTATGCAAACCAGGTTATGTGGGATGGATGGGTAAATCCTGAAAAACATCGCCTGCACATAGTCGGTCACTGGAATTACAATCCCGGTGTCAAAAAAGACATCTTTGTTATCTCTTCTTCTGATAAAGTAGAATTAAAGGTGAATGATAAATCTTTGGGTCAGGGCATAAAAAGTGACGGCTTTCTTTTTACATTCAAAGACGTTGAGTGGAAAGCTGGTAAAATTGGTGCTGTTGGTTACGACGAAACCGGTAAACAAGTTTGCAGTCAAACCATCAACACTGTAGGCCCTCCCATGGCCCTTCGGTTAACAACAATTAAGAGACCTACCGATTTTATTGCCGATGGACATGATCTGGTACTTGTTGAAGTGGAAGTGATCGACGCAAAAGGTAATCGTTGCCCAACTTCTTTAGACATGATTAATTATATCTTGAATGGCCCTGCAGAATGGAGAGGTGGTATGGCTATGGGCCCAGATAATTATGTTCGTACCAAAACATTCCCGGTAGAAGGGGGGGTAAATCGTTTTTTAATTCGTTCTACCACGCAACCCGGTACAATTACAATTAAAGCAAGTGCAGAAGGTTTAAAAGATGCTACATTAAGTTTAACTACTAAACCATTTATTACTGAAAACGGATTGTCTAAAGTTTTGCCTTCAACTGGGTTGCCTTCTCTTTTAGGTAGAGGACCTACTCCGGCAACAGCTTCTTACATTATGACCCGAACACCTATTACTATCATTGATGCAATAGCCGGCGCCAATGCCGACACCACCTTAGCCAGTTACGATGACAATGAGTTATCGGATTGGGTAAATGACGGTAAGCTTTCAACTGCATGGATAGAATACACATTGGAAAGAGAAGCAACAGTGAGTGAGATTACGCTAAAGCTGAATAACTTTCGTTCAAGAGTTTATCCACTGCTCATAACTGTCGATGGCAAAGAAGCATTCAACGGCATGACGCAAACTACACTGGGCTATTATACCATTCGATGTAAACCGCAAAAAGGTAAGAAAGTAAGGATCCAATTAGTTGGTAGTGCTACCAACAACGGCGCGAATGGCGAAGTAGAAGTAAATGGCAAAAAACTGGATGATGGCGTAGTAAGAGATGACGCCAAAGCAAAGGGTACATTGAGTATTATTGAAGCGGAGATTTATGAAAAACTCAGCGGGCAGTAAAAGTTGTAAAGTGGACTAATGGTGCCTTCATGGAACTCAAGTAGTAATCATATTCTTGTATTTCAATTGATAAGAGTGGCAGGTTTTTAGCACCTAATTTTAGATATTAAGTCAGGATAGCACAAGGCAATTGTTTTACCAGTAAAAATAATTTTAATGCTAACAATGAATTGCTGTTGTATGATGAAAATGAAATTTTTTCTGGTCAACGCCTGAAGTTATTCAGGCTTCAATATTCTAAACAGCAACCATTTTAAATTAAAAAAGACTTTGCGAAAAACCGGTCATCGTCTCTCATATGCAAACAACCGTTAGCACAAAAGTTGGTGAATAAAGTAACGCCTTCTACTTTATTGATCAATAAAGATTTTGTTTTTCTTCCTTGTATAATTAGGGCTCAGTTGTTATTCATCAAGGCCAATACGGACATATTAAAGTTATACAGCCAATTAAAAGTGCTCGTGGTGATGTAGGAAAGGGCCTTAACAACTTAGAAATACATAGATTCATGAAAAGGTCAATGAAAATCTGGGCTGGTTATCTAAAAAAATTTTAGATAACCTATTTGCTGCGTAAAACCTGTTTGTCTCCTCTAAATCATAACGTGAATGAAATTGCAAGAGATGGCTTAAAAACAAAAGGAAGAGTGCATTTCTGATTGTTGCTTACACGTGAGCTGTAGAAACAACGCCCACGGCGACAGCCACGGTTTACGACTCCACAAACCGATGACAATTTGAAATGCACCAAAAGAAAACTTTCCCGTCGTAAAAGCAGCAACTTTTGAAGCAGTATCTATTCTTACTTCTGCTAACGTTATTAAAATCTTTCAGGACAGTTCAGGATAACTGTTAAAAAAAGTTAAAATAGTTTAGTTCTTCATAAATCTCCACTGCTATATGACTAACAAAACTGCTTCCCCGAGAAGTGTTGCTATAACAACATGTTTGCTTTTGTTTTCTTTTCTGTCTTTTGCACAAAACACTTTTAAAGTTTCCGGTAAAATAAGAGACAATGCCGGCCAGCCTTTGGAGGGTGTTACAATACAGGAGAAGGGCACGTCCAACAGAACGCTCAGTAAAAATGACGGAAGTTTTAGCCTGTCCGTGGCATCGGGCAATGCGGTACTCGTAATAAGTTCGGTAGGCTTTAACCAACAAGAATTTCCCGTAAACAACAATGCTGATTTTAATGCGTCGCTGGCGGCCGCTGCTAATTCAATGGAAGACGTAGTGGTAGTAGGTTATGCAACCGTAAAAAGAAAAGATGTAACGGGTGCCGTTGCAGGTATTAATCAAAAAGATATCAGGTCCCGCCCGGTAGATAATGCACTACAGGCTATGCAGGGTAAAGTTGCTGGTGTAGACATTACTTCTAATGAGCGCCCCGGCCAGGTGGGTAGCATTAACATCCGTGGTGTACGTTCTTTAAAAGCATCTAACTCCCCGCTTTTCGTTGTGGATGGTATTCCGTTAAGCAGTGGTGGTATCGAGTATCTTAATCCTAACGATATAGAATCGATAGATGTATTGAAAGATGCATCGGCTACCGCAATTTTTGGATCGAGAGGTGCCAATGGTGTTGTAATTGTTTCAACCAAACAAGGGAAGGTTGGCAGAATGCAATTGAGTTTTAATAACTCTGTAATTATTGAAAATATAAATGACAGGGCGCCGGCTATGAGTGCTTCAGAATCTATCGATTTTCGTCGCTGGGCATATTATTATTCAAATCCTGTTCAATTCCCAAGAGGCGATAATCCTAATATAGCCAATGATAAAACAATATTTCTTGCTACCAGCGACCCTGCTGCCTGGGCTAATATTGAAAAGGGCTGGGCATCGGGTAAATGGGACGGTTCCCTGGTACCAACTACTGACTGGAAAGGATTGGTATCACAACAGGGTATTACAACCGACAATACTATAAGTGTTAGTGGAGGTACTAATAAAATAAAAGCGTACGGCTCCTTTGGATATTTAAATAATAAGGGGACTTCTATTGGCCAAAAGTTTACCAGGTATTCTGGTAAAGCAAGTGTTGATATTCAGGCTACTGATTGGTTTTCTATGGGTCTGAATATGAACTTATCCAATAGTGTCCAGGAGTTTGGTCAGTCCAGTTCAATTATTGGTTCGTTTGTTGGATCACCAGCCACCAGCGTTTATGAATCTGCAAGAAGACTTTACACCTATGCAGTTCCTTATGATGCTACCGGGGCAAGGGTTCTTAATCCGGGTGGAGACGTGGCATTCAAAAATGTGGTAGATGAATGGAACTATACGCAAGATCAGCGTAAAACACTCCGGGCCTTTGGTAGTTTATATGCACAGGTCGATTTCGGTGGCATCAGTCATGTTCTGAAGGGATTAAAATACAGGATGAACTTTGGTCCCGATTTTTCTCAATACCAAAACGGAATTTATATTGATGGTCTATCTGCTGCCAGCAGCGGTATTAGCTCCGCATCTTTGCAAAAAGCGCAAAATTTTTCATATACCATCGATAACTTATTATACTATGATAAAGTAATAAGTAAACATAGTTTCGGTCTTACACTTTTGCAAAGTGCTACCAAATTTGTAGCTGACCCGGTTACTACCATCATAGGATCCGGTATTCCATTCGCAAGCCAAAAATGGTATACACTGAATAAAGACGTTATTCCGGCTGCTAACCTTTCAATAGTTAGAACCGCTGATTTAATAGAACGACAATTAGTGAGTTACATGGCACGGCTAAACTATAGTTATGCTGACAAGTATTTATTAACGGTATCTGCCCGCCAGGATGGTGCATCACAATTTGCACCAGGAAAAAAATATTCTTTGTTTCCAAGTGCTGCATTAGCATGGCGTATAAGAAATGAAGATTTTCTCAAAAATGTAACCTGGATCAACGATTTAAAACTTCGTATAGGTGCTGGCGTTACGGGCAATTCAGCGGTTGATGCCTATACCACAAAAGGTGCTATTACACCTTTATTTTATCCTTTTGTAAGTACCATCACTGCTGGTTCACTTCCATCTTCTGTATTTGCCAACCAGGAACTTGGCTGGGAAAAAACGACTCAATATAATTTGGGGCTCGATTTTGCTTTTTTAAAAGGGCGCATTTCAGGCGCAATCGATGTTTATAGATCTAAAACCAAAGATTTAATACTGGCACGTAATATTCCTACGGTCACTGGCTTCAGTTCTACATTGCAAAATATTGGACAAACTGAAAACCGGGGCATTGATATAAGTATTAGCACGTTGAATATGACTACTAAAAGTTTTCAATGGACGACTACTTTAAATGCTTCCTTTCAAAAAGAAAAGATTATTTCTTTAGCAAATGGTAAGCAAAATATGATCAATGACACATTGTTTATTGGTCAACCTATCGGAGTAATTTATGGTATTAAGGCAAACGGTTTATGGCATGTATCTGATTCGGTGGAGATGAATAAATTCAATGCTAACCTGCCCACTGGTAAATTTTCTCCGGGAAATGTAAGGCCAGTAGATCAAAATGGTGATTATAAAATTGATGCAAATAACGACCGTGTAATTATAGGGAATACGAGACCAAGATGGATCGTGGGTATGACAAACGGGTTTACCTATAAGAACTTCGAATTGTCAATCTTTATATATGGTCGCTTAGACTATTGGTTTAATACTGGCGGCGAAGCCCAGGTGGCAAGAGCCAGTACACGGTTGATAAGTTATTATACTGCAAACAATACCAATGCTGAATACCAAAAGCCAATTTATTCCACTGGCACAGGTGACTTGTATTCCGGTTCATTAGGATTTCAAAAAGCATCCTTTATAAAAATCAGGAATATTTCAGGATCATATACTCTTGACCCGAAACTTGCAAAGAGCATGCATATGTCAAGTTTGAGATTGTATGTTCAGGCTACTAATCCAGGAATGCTTTTTTCAAAGATCAAATTCATGGATATGGACCTGGCTTCCTTTACCAACAATCGTGGCTTCACCGTGGGAATTAATGCAGCATTTTAAAAACAAAACATTGAAGTATGAAAAAGAATAAAATTATTATCTATATGGCAATCATTGCCTTTGTAATGATTGCTCCTTCCTGCAAAAAAACTTTCCTAGATGAAAATCTTACAACAGCAAGAAGTTTGGAATTTTATAAAACCGATGCGGGTATTCAATCACTGGTAACGGGCACCTATCATCACGTGTTTAATGCACAGTTTAACGGCGAATTTGCGTATGCCAACATGGCTTATGGTACAGATGAATTTCATGTAGGAGGCGACAACTCAAACATAGCATTCACTTCTTATGGTAATGGACTAGCTTCTATTATTGCTGCTGTTAATGGTAACACGGTTACTGCCAATGCGCAGTGGGATAACTTATACATAGGAATAGGCTATGCAAACCTGGTAATTGAAAATGCAATTGCAAGCGCTTCCACTGCTGATGCTATTAAGAAAACTGCATTGGGCGAAGGATATTTTTTTCGTGCATTTAGTTATTTAAGATTAGTAAGCCAGTATGGAGCTGTTCCTTTAAAAATTGCTTCAAGTACCAGTGTTGAATTAGAGTTTACCCGTGCTGAGCCTAAGGCTGTGTTCACACAAATTATTGCTGATTTTACACAGGCTTATAACCTTTTAGGGAATACAGGGGCACCGGCGAAAATAACTAAGGATGCTGCTGCGCATTACTTGGCTAAAGCATATTTATCCCGTGCCAGTGAAATTAACGATTCATGGAATTCTGCTACCAAGGCTGCCGACCTTGCTGCTATAACGCCTTTGTGTGATGCTGTTATTGCGGCCCATCCATTGGCGCCAAATTTTGGTGATTTATGGAGATACACAGCCGCTGACGGTGCAAACGAAAGACTTAGCGAGATAATTTTATCTGCTCAGTTTACTACCGATGCGTCTGCCACCGGAGTTAATCAACAGCACCTTTATTACGGAGGCCGCTACGATGACCTACCTCAGATGCAACGGGACCTTAGTGGTAACAGGCCGTTTAGCCGGTTAGCTACTAATTATTTTATGTATCGGGTGTATGATTTAGTAAATGATTCTAGATTTTGGAAAAGTTTCAGAACCAAGTATTTGGTAAATAGAGCTGCAGCCCCTTATGTTAATGGGGACGTCGGTGTAATGTATGTAATCAATCAGCCAGGAGATACGAGGTTTCCTTCTTACAAGGTACTAAATACAGTTCCGTATGCAAGAACAAACAGACCAATAGCAAGCGTTTATGTGGCATACCCTAACGGTACAACCTCTGATGGTGCACTGTTTGCCGATGTTCGTTTTCCATCCTTAAGTAAATTTTTTGACGGTTCCCGTGTAGGTGGTTTTAATGATATAGACGGACTTCGTGATGTTACTTTAGCCCGTAGTGCCGAAACTTATTTAATTGCTGCCGAAGCGAAAATACGTCTTGCGGCTATGGGTACCGGTGCCTACTCTGATGCTTTGCCTTATATTAACCCGGTAAGGGCAAGAGGGCAATACCAGGCTGGTGAAAATCGGACAGCCTACTATGATGGTGGCGGTGCCAGTAATGCAACCTTACAAGCAGGATTACCTTTTTCTTACATGGCTGAGAATTCTTATGCCGAATCTAATAACCTTAGTTTAGTAGCACCTCCTTCAACAGCTACAACCTTGACTGTCTCAGGCATTGCTTCATTGCCTGCAAATGACGAGTACATTATTACGAGATTAGGGTATAGCACCGCTTACGATAGAATGATGTGTTTTTTATTGAATGAGCGATCAAGAGAACTGGCCGGCGAATACTTACGTTGGCAGGATTTGTCCCGTACTAAAACACTGGTGGCAAGGGCTAAAGCATTTAATCCTGATGCAGCACCCAACATTAAAGACCATCATTTGCTGCGGCCGATACCACAAACTTTCCTTGATGGAA
>JAQBNG010000025.1 GCA_028288675.1 Flavisolibacter sp.
GCCTGGCTTATAAATATCTTTTCTTATTATCCAGGAAAATGCGTTGCGAAAGAAGGCCAGTTTGCTTGGATAAAAATCAGAGTCTCCAACCTGTAAGCTGGCACTTTTTTAGAACTAGTTTTATAAATTCTAATTTATGTCACAGAAAGAAAACAGGGGCGGCCTTTTAAGCAACGAACAAATTGAACAGGACCTTAAAGCAAAAGGAAAAACCGGTACTTCAAACGGATATGTTGGTAGCCAGGATACCGGCGATGATGGACTGAGGCAAATGGGTACCAATGTACAAAAGCGAGACGGCCAGCCCGAAGATGAAAGCGAGATGGAAAAGGGAAATTAATTGTACAGATGAGGTAACGCCTGCCACATAAATTGTTTAGGTTTTGGTAAAGTAAAGGGATAAACTGTGCAGGCACCATCTTTGAATTATAATAGAAAATTAAACAATCATGGAGGTAACAGCAGCTGTGTTGTATGGAGGATCACTGGCACATTACGATGTGCGTGTAGAGAGTGGAAGCGAATGTTACGCAGAACTTTCGAGCTACAACGGTAGTCCGGATCAACAACCACCACAACATATAAAATTGCACAAAGAAGGACGGCATTGGGTAAGCACTGATGTCGATAATCAACTATCGGATGACTTGGGTTATGCCGTGGAATTAAAAGCAAAACCACTATTGGAGGACAGAAAGCGAGGAGGCCACCCGGCTGCATAGAAATTTTATTTTATAAAAGACCTGGATTATCCAGGTCTTTTTGTTTGTAGAAGCGGCGTGAGTTAAATCCTCTAAAAATTACTCTTTTTAATCCCTCTTAATTCTGAGCCTTTAGTTCATAACAGGCAACCTATTTACAATGTGATTGTTTTCAATTTTTGATTGATAAAGATGTTGGCCGGCCCTTACCTGAATAAGAACTTCCAGGGTTTGGTAACCTACCCAATTCCTTTTGATTTTAAAAAATGAAAATGTTATGGGTAGAACCCCTATGGATAATTTTGCAGCTTACAAAATGAATGTGTAAGACAATCATGTTTTGAAAACCTGCCATGAAAAAAACTTTTATTGCGCTTTTCTTCGGTCTACTTACAAGCTTGTTTCTTCTGCTGTTTCCAATAAGTTGTCAGCCAATAAAAGCGCTGGGTAAAAATCCATCAGGCGATGAGTTAAAAAAGATAGAAGCACTACCAAATTATAAGGCCGGTGAATTTCAGAACCTGGAACGCATACGCATTGATACTAATAGTGTCGGCACAAGAGGCCCGAGGTGGATAGGCATGTTGAAATATTTGCGCGGTAAGCCTAAAACAACACAGCCCCCCGGTACACTACCTACTGTAATGACCGATCTTAAAAAGACCGTATATCCGAAGCCTACGGTTGTCTGGTTCGGCCACTCTTCGTTTCTGCTT
Source organism: Flavisolibacter sp. (assembly GCA_028288675.1). Taxonomy (GTDB): domain Bacteria; phylum Bacteroidota; class Bacteroidia; order Chitinophagales; family Chitinophagaceae; genus Flavisolibacter. The sequence continues at coordinate 1,418 of JAQBNG010000025.1, forward strand.
AAAACCGCAACCGCTAATATTCTGGTTGATCCTAATTTTAGTGGCTATGCAGGTCCTTTGCGGGGAATGATAACTGCCTTTAAAGGAAGCAATGTGTATGATGCCGGGGATATGCCGGTTATTGATGCACTTATTATTTCTCATGACCACTACGACCACCTGGATTATGAAACAGTGAGGCAGCTAAGAAAGAAAGTAAAACGGGTGATTGTACCAATTGGCGTAGGCTCTCATTTTCGTAAGTGGGGATATGACCCACAAATCATTACTGAGTTAAATTGGAATGAGTCAATCGCTTTAAATGACAAGTTTAAGGTCACCGCCACCCCCGCACATCACCGCTCCAACAGAACATTCGCGTCGAGGAAAACTTTATGGGCGTCTTACGTAATTGAAGCTGATGGCTATAAAATTTACTTCAGTGGCGACACAGGTTATAGCAAACATTTTAGCCTGATTGGTGAACGCTATGGGCCGTTCGACCTGGCCATGATGGAATGCGGGCAGTACAATAGAAGATGGTCGCAAAGCCACATGCACCCTTCTCAAACCGCACAGGCGGCAGCCGATTTAAAAGCAGGTATGGTCATTCCAATTCATTGGGGCAAGTTTGCAGAATCTGATCATCCATGGAATGAGCCTGTTCAATTATTATTGAAAAGTGCTGATAGCTTGAAGCTGCCTGTGTCTATCCCGTTTATTGGCCAACCTTATACAATTGGCGACACGGTGCTGGAGTATAATTGGTGGGACTTTTAAACTTCTTTTTATACTTCTTGCTTACTTCTATTTTGACAATACCCTACGCAAGAATTGAGTTTACAGAAAAAGCAAATGGTAGGGCTGAATAATTTCTATTTGAACAGGAAGTTGTTTGCACTGTTGTCTGGAAAACAAAAACCCCAGTATTTCTACCAGGGTTAAAGCTGTGGTGTGGGCCGGGGTTGAACCGGCGACACATGGATTTTCAGTCCATTGCTCTACCAACTGAGCTACCGCACCATCCTTCCGCAAAAGCGGGCGGCAAAAATAAGGGAATCAGCTATTAATAAATGAAAAGAATACAATTTTTTTCTTTGCCGGTTTAGTGATGCCAAGGGCATGTCACTATATTGTTATCTCCTAATTTCCATACACACTTAAAAACTTGATTCGCATGATCTTTAACTGTTCCCAGTTGTAATTTCCATCAGCTAATTCTTCCTGGGCTATATCCAGCGACGAGGTTTCGCAGCCTTTAAAATAATCCATGATCTCCGCCTGCTCGTATTCATCAAGCATATCTACAATAGCGTAATCTAAATTCAGCTTTGTGCCTGATGCTGCAATGGTTTCCATTTCTTCCAGCAAAGCATCAATACGCAGGTCTTTATTGCGGGCAATGTTTTCCAGCGGAATTTTTTTATCTACCTGCTGAATAATATGCACTTTATTACTGCTCTTATTTACGACACTCTTCATTACAAAGTCATCAGGACGCTCAATGTTGTTGTCGGCCACATATTGTGCAATCATATCAATAAAAGGTTTGCCGTAACGGTTGGCTTTACCCTTACTTACCCCCTGGCATTTTTCCAGGTCAGCCGTTGTGGTAGGGTACATGGTGGCCATTTCCTGCAACGAATTTTCCAGGAAAATTACAAACGGCGGCAGGTTCTTTTTCTTCGCTTCTTTCTGCCTAAGCTCTTTCAGCATATTAAAAAGGGTATCATCCAAAGCCAGGCCGGTAGCGTCATCTGTAGTTTCTTCATCATCGTCATAAACATCTTCGTATAAATTGTTCATCACAACCGGGAACGACTTTGGCTTCTTTATAAATTCTTCGCCCCGCTTCGTCAGTTTCAGAACACCATATTCTTCAATGTCTTTTTTCAACAACCCTTCTAAAATCATTTGACGAACCAAGGAATTCCAGAAGTGTTCGGGCTGCTCTTTGCCAATACCAAATACTTCCAACGCATCGTGTCGGTACATTTTATTTTGAGGCGTAAGCTTGCCGGTAATAATACAAACAGTATAAGTCGTGGCAAAACGTTCGTCCAGCGCCTTTATAACTTTTATAGCCTGAACAACATTCGCTTTTGCTTCAACCCTTTCTTTAGGATGCTTACAGTTGTCGCAGGAACCGCAGGGCTCATTGCCGTATTCTTCGCCGAAATAACTCATTAAAACTTTACGGCGGCATACACCACTTTCGGCATAGGCAACCGATTCGTCAATCAACTGTGCACCTACTTCCCGTTCGCTCAGTGGCTTATCCCGCATCAGGTGTTCCAGCTTCGATACATCTTTATGTGCATAGTAAAGAATACACTTTCCTTCCATGCCATCGCGACCAGCACGGCCGGTTTCCTGGTAATAGTTTTCAATTGACTTTGGTATGTTGTAGTGCATTACAAAACGGATGTCCGGCTTGTCAATACCCATTCCAAAGGCAACGGTAGCTACAATTACGTGTACGTCTTCGTTCATAAACATATCCTGTCTCTCTGCACGCAGCTTTGCATCTAATCCGGCATGGTAGGCTACAGCCTTAATGCCATTCGCCATCAGCATATCGGCTAACTCTTCCGTTGTTTTTCTATTAAGTGTGTAAATGATCCCGCTCTTGCCTTTATTCTGTACAATGAATTTCGCCATGCTTTTCAGCGTCTGGTCTTTGCTGGTTTTAGGCAGAATTTCGTAGTAAAGGTTGGGGCGGTTAAACGAAGAAATAAAAATATTGGCATCACGTAAACCCAGGTTTTTTTCAATATCGCTTTGCACCTTAGGCGTAGCGGTTGCGGTTAAAGCAATCACCGGCGACTCCGGGCTCATAATATCCATCATTTCCCGCAGGCGACGGTACTCAGGGCGAAAGTCATGCCCCCACTCAGATATACAATGCGCTTCATCCACCGCAAAAAAGGAAATCTGCAGGTCGGTAAAAAAATCAATATTATCCTGCTTTGTCAAAGTTTCCGGGGCCACATACAACATTTTAGTGCGGCCGCTTTTCAGGTCGTCATGTACTTCCTTTATTTCCTTTTTATTTAAAGTAGAATTTAAAAAGTGTGCTACATCATCCTGGCTGCTGTAGCCTCTTACCAGGTCCACCTGGTTTTTCATCAGCGCAATCAGCGGGCTTACAATAATGGCTACGCCGGGGCTGATCATGGCTGGCAGTTGATAGCAAAGGCTTTTACCGCCGCCGGTAGGCATAATCACGAAAGTATCTTTGCCCGAAAGAAGTGAATTTATAACAGCTTCCTGTTCTCCTTTAAAATCTTTAAATCCAAAATGTGTTGATAAGGCTTTTCTTAATTCTACCCCACTAGGTATTTGAATTTTGGTTTTGGCGGCTTTTGTCGCGGTTTTTCTAATCGTTGGCATCAATAAATAATTTGTGCTTTTAAAAAGCTGTCCTCTAAATTCCTTTGTTGCAACAGCTAAGCATCGGAGCGGCAGCTAATTTTTTGACCTTTATTGTAAGATAAGAAAAAAGTGGCCGACAGGCGCCGGTTCAAGGGCTGTTTGGTCAGAAAGGAAAACGAATTTAAGGCTCAAAAATTTTGGGATGGACATAAAATAGTTAAAATGAACCCCGGAATGCTGAGATTAAAGAAAGATGGCCGGGATTTGGGCATGCGGAAGTGGAGCTTTTCTTATTTAAAGAAGTCCGGTAGCCAAGCTGAATAGATATGCAGCAAAATTAAAAACACAAAACCAGATCGTTTAAGAGGAGGATTGAGAGTAAGTGAAACTTCCTGATAAAAGAATCCCCAGAATCCTTTAGTAATCCTGAGAAACAGCGGTTATTTTTGCCCCCTTTAAATGAGCATGATAAAAGAAACGGCAGTACGAACAATACAAATGGAGGCTGCCGCTATCGCTAACCTATCCGTTTTATTAGATGAAAATTTTGAGAAAGGCATCGAAGCCCTGGCAACCTGTAAAGGCAGAATTGTAATAAGTGGTATTGGCAAGAGCGCCATCATCGCCCAAAAAATTGTCGCTACGCTAAACTCTACCGGTTCACCAGCTATTTTTTTACACGCTGCTGACGCTATTCACGGCGACCTGGGAATGGTTCAGCAAGAGGATGCAGTGCTGATGATCAGCAAAAGCGGCGAAAGCCCTGAGATAAAAGTGCTTGTTCCGCTTATAAAAAATTTCGGTACCTGCCTTATTGCTATCACGGGAAATACTGCATCGTACCTCGCTAAAAAAGCGGATTTCATTTTTAATACAACGGTGGAGCAGGAGGCTTGTCCCAATAATTTAGCGCCTACTACCAGCACAACCGCCCAATTAGTAATGGGCGATGTAATTGCCATTTGCCTGATGGAGAAAAAGGGATTTAATATAGAAGATTTTGCCAAACTGCACCCCGGCGGCACTTTAGGTAAGAAGCTGTATTTACGGGTAATTGATTTATATGTTGACAATGATAAGCCCAGCGTAAAAGCTGATGACCCGGTAAAAGCCGTAATTATGGAAATGACCCGGACAAGGCTTGGCGCAACGGCGGTTATTGGCGCAGATGAAAAATTAATGGGAATTATAACCGATGGCGACTTGCGGCGGATGCTGCAAAAGAGCGATACCATCAGCCACATTACCGCACGGGATATTATGAGCTATCATCCTAAAACGATCCTTCCAACAGAGATGGCCGTGAATGCTCTTGATATCATGCGCAAGGCCGAGATCATGCAGTTGATAGTTGCCGAAAACGAAAAGTACCTTGGCATCCTGCATCTGCATGATTTAGTAAAAGAAGGCTTGATTTAAACACTATTTTAGACACAAATTAGAAAGAACGAATTACACGAATGCAAATACACAATTAGAAGGGGTAACAGCAATCAGGAGATGATTTGTATTGTGGAACAGGAATAAAAACGCAACCAATACTAACCAACAAAATTGAAAACAAACATGCAGGATAATAAGAATATTTATGTAGCCATTATGGCCGGAGGAATCGGGAGCCGGTTTTGGCCAATAAGCCGTGTGGGTCTTCCAAAACAGTTCCTTGATATTTTAGGAACGGGTAAAACCCTGATACAGCAAACTTTTGACCGGTTTGCCCGTATGGTTCCGCCGGAAAATATTTATGTGGTTACGGCTGATGAATACACAGGCATCACCAAAAAACAATTGCCGCATTTGCCCGAAGAAAATATTATTGGCGAACCGTTCCGCAAAAACACGGCGCCTTGCATCGCTTATATTTCTTTTAAGCTGCGCCAGATCAATCCTGAAGCTTCTTTGATTGTTGCGCCTGCTGACCACCTGATCTTGCAGGAAGATAAATTTCTGGAAGTTTGCAGCGATGCTTTAAAGTTTGTCAATCACTTCAACTCCTTACTAACAATTGGCATTACGCCCACCTATCCAAACACAGGTTACGGCTATATTCAGCACGAGGATGCGCCGGCCACCCCGGGTGTGCATAAAGTGAAAACCTTTACCGAAAAGCCTAATAAGGAACTCGCCCAAACGTTTATGACTTCCGGCGATTTTCTTTGGAATTCCGGCATCTTTATCTGGCAGGTGAAAAACGGTATTGAGGCCTTTCAAAAGCACATGCCAGAGATGTACGACCTGTTTCTAGCCGATGAAGAAAAACTGAACGGGCCTGGAGAAAAGGCGGCCATAGAAGAAATTTATCCGCAATGCCCCAACATCTCTATTGACTTTGGCGTGATGGAAAAAGCGAACAATGTGTATGTTATGCCCGCCTCTTTTGGCTGGAGCGATTTAGGTACATGGAACAGCGCCTGGGAAAATATGGATAAAGATTATTTAGAGAACGCAGTCGCTGGTGAAAAAGTGATTGTTTTTGATACAACCAAATGCGTGGTGCATGTGCCTGATGAAAAATTGGTTGTGCTGCAAGGATTGGATGATTTTATCATTGCTGATACAAAAGATGTTCTGCTCATTTGCAGGAAAGATAAGGAGCAGGAGATAAAGGAATACGTAGCCGAAGTAAAGAGGAATACAGGGGAAAAATTTCTGTAAAATTTGGCAGTTAGAAGTAGACAGCAGGCAGTAAAAGCCGTTAAAGAGTTTATGCTTTCCCTGGTGTTTGTTTGTAACTTGAGTTAGCTTTTATTCACCATTGACAATTCACCATTGACGTTATGAATTTCAACAACATATTATTTTTAGATATTGAGACGGTTTCGCAGCAGGGTGCTTACGAAGATTTAGATGCGGACTGGAAAGAGCTATGGGATCACAAGTGCCGCTATCTTATAAAAAATCCTGAAACAGAAACGGCGGAATCTGTTTACCCCCGTGCGGCTATTTATGCCGAGTTTGGAAAAATTGTTTGCATTTCCTGCGGTTGTATCCAGGGCAGCGGTGAAAACAAAAAGCTTGTTTTAAAATCCTATTCCGGCGATGATGAGAAAAAGCTGCTGACTGATTTTGTACACATGATGCAAAGTTGGAGTGGGCATGCCGATAAATTTTTATGTGCCCATAATGGTAAAGAGTTTGACTATCCTTATCTCTGCCGCCGCATGATAATAAATGGCATTGAAATTCCTGAAGCCTTAAAAATTTCTGGCCGTAAGCCCTGGGAAGTACGCCACCTTGATACCCTGGAGCTTTGGAAGTTTGGTGATTATAAAAGCTACACTTCTTTAAAGTTGCTGGCAAAAGTGTTAGGCATTCCTTCACCAAAAGATGATATTGACGGCAGCATGGTAAATGATGTTTATTATGTGCAAAAAGACGTTGACCGCATAGTTGAATATTGCCAGAAAGATGTCATCACCCTAACACAGGTTCTGCTTCGCTTTCACTGCGAAGAGTTAATTAAACCCGCGAATATTGAATTTAAAAATCTGCGAAAGGCAGATGCGGATGTATAATGAACAACCTTCCCATCATACTTAAGGATTTGAAACTCTAAACGGAAAACCCTGCATCAAAAGAACAAGAATCAGCGTTGATTTTATTTTAGTATTGATGCAGTCCGTTGGAACAAAAGAAAACATGCTTTATTCCTACCGCCATTTGAGAATTGAAGCTATCGAGCAAGCAATCAGTTGATCAACAGTTTATAAGGTTACAAAATGATAGGGCTTCAAAAGTTTGATCATGCGGATTATCAACAATTAATTTCCTGGATTAGTACAGAGGAATTGCTGATGCAGTTTGCAGGGCCGGGTTTTATTTTTCCACTTACCATAGAGCAACTCAATACGTCATTAAGCGATAAAAACAGGCATGCTTTCAAAATAGTGGATACAAAAAAGGAATCAGTAATAGGTCACGCGGAAGTTTATGTGACTGAACAAACTGCTTACCTAGGTAAGATTCTTATTGGCCATAAAGATTTAAGAGGGATGGGAATTGGGCAATTAATCGTCCGAAAGCTTTTGGATTTTGCATTTACAGAATTGGGGCAGTCCAGAGTAGAACTCAACGTTTTTGATTGGAACGTGGGTGCCATCAACTGCTATCAAAAAGTTGGCTTTGTTTTTAATCCGGCTAAAAAAACAGAAAGAACTATAAATGGTAAAGTTTGGACTGCGCTAAATATGGTTATTCAAAAGCCAGCAGCTTAGTGGAGTTTTCAATGAATCTTTATTGTAATTAAACGAATCTTATTGCGATGAACCATAGAACCAATTATAGTTCCGGCGCTATTTGGGAAGATAAAGCCGGTTACAGCCGCGCCGTAAAAGTTGGAGCTCATATTGAAGTCAGCGGAACTGTAGCCTCGGATGAAAATGGGATGGTAGTTGGCCAAAACAATCCTTACGAACAAACGAAATACATCCTGCAAAAAATAGAAAAGGCATTAGTGCAAGCCGGTGCCTCATTAAAAGATGTCGTCCGCACAAGAATGTTTGTTACTGATATTTCTAAGTTCGATGAATTTGCCCGTGCTCACGGCGAAGCCTTTTCTTCCATAAAACCGTGCACTTCTATGATTGAAGTAAAGGGACTTGTATCAGCCGATTTTTTAATTGAGATAGAAGCAACAGCAATTATAACGTCATGAATATTGAAAGCCTTCGTAACTATTGCCTCACTAAAAAAGGAGTTGAAGAAGGCCTTCCTTTCGGGCCGGATACGTTGGTTTTTAAAGTTGGCGGCAAGCTATTTTTATTAGCTGCGCTTGATGCTGTGCCATTACAATTTAATGTAAAATGCGAACCGGAGAATGCAGTGCTGTTACGGGAACAATATTCCTGCGTACTACCTGGTTACCACATGAACAAGCGGCATTGGAACACGATTATTTGCGATGGCACCGCAAGCGAAAAGTTGCTTCAACAATGGATAGATGACTCTTATAAATTAGTGCTTGATAGCCTGCCTAAAAACCTGAAGCAACAAATTATTTTGGAAAAATGATTACGGTAAAGTTGCCAGGGCCGCCACTATTATTTTCTCGTTATCGTAAATACTTTGAACTTTTGCAGACTAAATCCGCTGCCCTCCGGAGCGGGAGGCCGGGCTTTATTTTCTTTTGAAAATAGGAACGGTACTGCAAGGCTCTCCGTACATTACGCTTTTTACGTGCGGCAAAAGCAGCCTTGTTATTTCGGCATAAGCATAGTTATCAATCTGAACTTCACCACAACCTTTTACAACAATACGTTGATCGTTAAATTCAGAAGCATCAATAGAGGAAAGGTTCTTTATAAAAAGGTGCTTCTGCATTTCCTCAACAGTACCTGTAAATATGTTTTTTGCGATAGGTTGTAAATAAGAGGCAACCAGCATATAAGCCCACACCGGAATGATGGCATCTACACTACAGGTAATGGCTACATTTTTATCGCCGTAAACCGACCAATCCATATTTTTAAGCGCCTCTCTGAAGTCTTTTTCTTTTAAGATCAAGCCCATAAAAAGATGGTCTTTTAAATCAAAAACTACCATTTCACCGGCAGGCAAATATTTTTCCAGGTCTAAAGAGATTATCCCGCTTCCGGCTACTTTATTTATTAGTACATCACTCATGCTGCAAATTTAACCACGGATGAACAGGATTTTAGTGTGGATTACCGGATTGGGAAGGCTTTAAGCATTGAAGCTATTTCTTTATAGCAGAAGATGGAAAACACGGATCACAACGAACACAATGAAAATGGCCGCTCACATGTTAGCGGCCTTTAAAGTATAATTACCCATAACTCCTTTTGAGGCAGTGGTGTCTTAATAAAATTTTGCC
>JAQBNG010000034.1 GCA_028288675.1 Flavisolibacter sp.
ATGATTTTCAAACTATCAGCGATAAAGTTCCTGTGCTTGCCGACTTTAAACCAAGCGGTAAATATTTGATGCAGGACCTGCACCAACATGGTGGCTTGCCGGCTGTGATGAAGTACTTATTGCAGGAAGGTTTTCTTCATGGCGATTGTTTAACGGTTACCGGAAAAACCATTGCTGAAAATTTAGAAGCAATTCCAGCTCTAGATTTTGCAAAACAGCAAATCATTCGTCCTGTTAGTGATCCTATCAAAGCAACCGGTCATTTGCAAATACTATACGGCAATCTTGCCGAAGGCGGCAGTGTAGCTAAGATCAGCGGTAAAGAAGGCGAACGTTTTGAAGGACCGGCCCGGGTTTTTGATGGAGAATTTGAATTGATCAAAGGAATTAATTCAGGCAAAATAAAAGCCGGTGATGTGGTGGTAATAAGATATGTGGGGCCGAAAGGCGGTCCCGGCATGCCCGAAATGTTGAAGCCTACTTCTGCTATTATAGGCGCCGGTTTAGGTAAGTCTGTTGCACTTATCACTGATGGCAGGTTTAGTGGTGGCACACACGGCTTTGTAGTAGGCCATATAACTCCCGAAGCTTATGATGGAGGCACATTAGCGGTAGTAAAAGATAACGACATTATAGAATTGGATGCAACAGAAAATACGATCATTTTAAAAGTAGATGAACAAGAAATAAGTAGAAGAAAAGCAGCCTGGAAACAACCGCCGTTAAAAGCTACTAAAGGAATTTTATTTAAGTACGCGTTGCAGGTAAAAGATGCAAGTGAAGGATGCGTAACAGATGAAGGACAACAATCCCCATCACCTAAAACGGAGCCTGAGAAGGTCGTTTATAATTCATACAGTAAGTCAGCATCGTTATAATCAAATAAAGAACTATGCAAACAGTAAGCGAACCAATTAAATTAAAGACTTCCCCCGGAACCCCTTTAGGGGCAGGGGCGGCCGTTGTATCGGGCGGCGTTGCCCTGCTGGAAGCTTTTTTAGCAGAAGGCGTTGAAACTATTTTTGGTTATCCCGGTGGCGCTATCATGCCTATATATGATGCCTTGTACGATTATCACGAACAGTTAGAACACATACTCGTTCGCCATGAACAAGGCGCTATTCATGCAGCACAAGGCTATGCAAGAACCTCGGGTAAAACCGGTGTTGTGTTTGCCACAAGCGGTCCGGGTGCTACTAATTTAGTTACCGGTTTGGCAGATGCTTTAATTGATAGCACACCACTTGTTTGCATTACCGGGCAGGTGTTTGCACACCTTTTAGGAACCGATGCTTTCCAGGAAACAGACATTATCAATATCACCACTCCTATTACTAAATGGAATTACCAAATCACGGATGCAACCGAGATTCCATCTGTACTTGCAAAGGCCTTTTTTATTGCCGGTAGCGGCAGGCCCGGCCCTGTTTTAATTGATATTACAAAGAACGCACAACTACAAAAATTCGATTACAGTGGCTACGAGAAATGCAGCTTCATTCGCAGCTATCGTCCCAAGCCAATTGTACGCAACCAATATATTAAACAAGCTGCCGACATTATTAACGCCGCTGAAAAACCCTTCGTAATTTTTGGACAGGGAGTGATCTTAGGCAAGGCAGAAAAAGAGTTTAAAGCCTTTATTGAAAAAGCAGGTATTCCAGCAGCATGGACTATCATGGGACTTAGTGCCTTGCCTTCGGATCATCCGTTAAACGTTGGCATGTTGGGCATGCACGGTAATTATGCGCCTAATGTTTTAACCAATGATTGCGATGTGCTGATCGCAGTAGGCATGCGGTTCGATGACCGTGTAACAGGAAGGTTGGATAAGTATGCAAAGCAGGCCAAAGTAATTCACCTTGATATTGATCCTGCTGAAATAGATAAAAATGTAAAAGCTACTGTTCCTGTTTGGGGCGATTGTAAAGAAACATTACCACTACTTACTTCATTGATAGAACCAAAGCTATATCCGCAATGGCTGCAAAAATTTAAGGCGTTGGAGCAGGATGAAATTGATGCCTGCATTTATAAAGAACTGAATCCATCAAGCGAGGAATTAACGATGGGTGAAGTGGTAAATATTTTAAATGAGTTAACGAATGGCCATGCAGTGATTGTAACCGATGTAGGCCAGCACCAGATGGTCGCTTGCCGCTATGCAAAGTTCAATCAAAGCAAAAGCAATATTACTTCCGGTGGATTAGGTACCATGGGTTTTGCCCTTCCGGCCGCCATTGGTGCAAAATATGGTGCACCTGATCGTACTGTTGTTGCCATCATCGGCGATGGTGGTTTTCAAATGACATTGCAGGAGTTAGGTACTATTATGCAAACAGGAATTGATGTTAAAATCCTTATTCTCAATAACCGCTTTTTGGGAATGGTTCGCCAGTGGCAGGAATTATTTCACAGCAAGCGCTATTCGTTTGTTGACATTGAAAGCCCTGACTTTGTGCAGGTAGCAAAAGGCTACCGGATTGCTGGTGCAAGCGTTTCAAAAAGAGATGAATTGAAAAATTCTTTACAGGAAATGTTGGATCATGATGGTTCTTATTTGCTGGAAGTAATGGTGGGGAAAGAGAATAATGTTTTCCCAATGGTTGAAGCGGGAACCAGTGTTTCTGAAATACGATTAAAATAATCTGCAATGAACAAACAGGAATTTACTATCACCGTTTATACAGAAAACCAAATTGGTTTGCTTAACCGCATTGCTATTATTTTTTCCCGAAGGAAAGTGAACATTGAAAGCATGAATACCTCTCCTTCTGAAATAGAAGGGATACACCGCTTTACGCTGGTGATCAATGAATCCGAAGAAATGGTAAGTAAAATTGCCCGGCAGATTGAAAAGCAGGTGGAAGTATTGAAAGTATATTATAATAATGACAGTGAAATTGTGTGGCAGGAGTTGGCTTTGTATAAAGTACCAACAAGCGAGGTTGCCGAGAAAGTGCAGGTAGAAAGATTACTTCGTCAATATGGCGCAAGGGCGATTGTTATACGCAACGATTACACCGTGTTTGAAACGACAGGACATAGGGAAGAAACCGACGCTTTGATAAAAGTATTAGAGCCTTATGGCTTGATTGAATTTGTACGCAGTGCAAGAATTGCCATCATAAAAAACAGCAAGGGCTTCCATGAAAAATTGAAAGAGTTTGAAGCAATGGCACCGGGGCCGGAGTTGGTGGAGAATGAATATTTGAATGAAAGGGATAAGGTGTTTACGATGTAACCTCACCCCAGCCTCTCCAACTAGTTGGAGAGGGAGCCTCGACGCACAGTTACTGGCTTAAGCAGTTCTTTTTTAAATCATTCAATCTGTCTCCTATTATTATGACAGTGTCGTTTGTCATCCCGAGGCACGAGGGATCTTTGAATAGCATTGTAAACGACTGCTGTGAAAAGCAAGACTGGTTGTATTAGGTTTTCAGCAATCACCAAAGATGCTTCCTGCGTCAGCATGACAAACAAGAGTGTATATGATAGTAGTCAGATTAAAAGCTTGAAGAGTAAGTCAATATTATGGGTCCATCCCCTCCATGGAGGGGCGAACTTAGGAAAAGATTGTGCTTTAAAACCTTGGGGTGGGTTTGTGGCCGCGACGAAGTGCTGAATAGAATTACAAAGCGTATAAGAGTGTACTTCGGCTGCCTCAGCATAAACTGTGCAACAGACGATAAATAGTAAATAAAAAGCTTAGTAGATAAATAAAAACAAACAACTAAACCTTCAACAATGGCAAAATTAAATTTCGGTGGCACAGAGGAAAATGTGGTGACTCGTGAAGAGTTTCCTCTTTCAAAAGCGCAACAGGTTTTACAAAAAGAAGTAGTGGCTGTCATCGGCTATGGCGTACAAGGTCCGGGGCAGGCATTAAATCAAAAAGACAACGGCATCAATGTTATTGTGGGCCAACGCCGTCACTCTAAGTCATGGGATAAGGCGGTAAAAGATGGCTTTGTACCAGGCGAAACGTTGTTTGATATTGAAGACGCTTTGGAAAGAGGAACCATCATTTGCTATTTGCTTAGCGATGCAGCACAAATTCAATTATGGCCAACGGTTAAAAAGCATTTAACACCTGGTAAGGCTTTGTATTTTTCGCATGGCTTTGGTATAACCTATAACGATCAAACAGGCATTGTTCCTCCGCCAGATGTTGATGTGTTTTTAGTAGCACCAAAAGGTTCAGGCACGTCATTGCGCAGGATGTTTTTACAAGGCCGTGGACTAAACAGCAGCTATGCTATTTTCCAGGATGCAACAGGACGTGCTTTGGAAAGAGTATCGGCAATGGGAATTGCCATTGGTAGCGGGTATCTGTTTGAAACCAATTTTAAGAAAGAAGTATATAGCGATTTGACTGGGGAAAGAGGAACATTAATGGGCGCCATACAAGGAATATTTGCAGCGCAGTATGAAGTGCTGAGAGAAAAAGGCCACTCTCCTTCCGAGGCGTTCAATGAAACTGTTGAAGAACTCACCCAATCGTTAATGCCATTGGTAGCAGAGAACGGAATGGATTGGATGTATGCGAATTGTTCAACTACAGCGCAACGCGGTGCACTTGACTGGTGGAAAAAATTCCGCGATGCAACAGCACCCGTATTTAAAGAATTATATGAAAGCGTTGCCGCCGGTAAAGAAGCGCAAAAGTCTATTGAAAGTAACAGCAAGCCTGATTACCGTGCCGGTTTAGAAGAAGAATTGAAAGAATTGCGCGACAGTGAATTATGGCAAGCGGGTAAAACAGTAAGAAGTCTTCGTCCTGAAAATGCCGAACCCATTTTACCGGCTAGCGGTGCTGCCAGTTTTGAAAAACCAACACAGAAAATAAAATTCTCATCTCCACTTTACCGTGATTAATACAAGCATACGATTAGAGTTAAATTACAAAGAAGCGGCGGCCCGGCTAAAACCAGTGGTGTCAAGAACGCCATTGGTTTTTAGCCAAAGCCTTTCTAAAAAATATAACGCTGCTGTCTACTTAAAAAGAGAAGACTTACAAATTGTGCGTAGTTACAAACTGCGCGGGGCATACAACATGATGAGCAGCTTGCCGATAGAACAACTACAGAAAGGCGTTGTTTGTGCAAGCGCAGGTAACCATGCGCAGGGCTTTGCTTACAGTTGTAAAAAACTGGGTGTAAGAGGCGTTGTATTTATGCCCATTATTACACCACAGCAGAAAGTGCAACAAACAAAATTCTTTGGTGAGGATTTTACAGAGATCAAACTGACCGGCGACACCTTTGATGATTGCGCCATTGCTGCAAAAGAATACACAGTGCAAAATGCTATGACATTTATTCCTCCGTTTGATGATATAAAAATCATTGAAGGGCAGGCAACAGTTGGTGTTGAAATTCTGGAAGACCTTTCTCCTATTGATTATTTGTTTGTGCCTGTTGGTGGTGGCGGATTAAGCGCAGGCGTAGGATCTTATTTTAAAACGTTTTCGCCACAAACAAAGATCATTGGTGTAGAGCCCGAAGGTGCGCCATCAATGAAAGCAGCTATTGAAGCCGGTCACCCTGTTACGCTGCAAAACATTGACCGTTTTGTTGACGGTGCTGCTGTAAAAAGAGTTGGCGATGTTACTTTTTCCATCTGCAAAGAAGTATTAGATGAAATGCATTTGGTTGCAGAAGGAAAGGTTTGTTCTACTATTTTGAAATTATACAATGAAGATGCACTGGTGGTAGAACCCGCAGGCGCCCTTTCAATTGCAGCTTTGGATGATTTCGCAGAAGAGATAAAAGGGAAAACTATTGTTTGTATCGTTAGCGGCAGCAACAACGATATTGAACGCATGCAGGAGATAAAAGAACGCTCCTTACAGTACGAAGGATTGAAACATTATTTTCTCATTCGCTTTGCGCAGCGACCTGGCGCTTTGAAAGAGTTTGTGAACCACGTGTTAGGGCCTGATGATGACATCACCCGTTTTGAATACATGCAAAAACATAATAAAGAAACCGGACCGGCGCTGGTAGGCATAGAATTGAAAACAAGAGCGGATTATGAGGTGCTGCTATCGAACCTCCAACGTTACCAAATTAATTATACGGAACTGAATAAGGATGACAATTTGTTTGGGTATGTAGTGTAAGAAATTATAAAGTGAGTTCAAAATCTAAGTGTCTTTTTTAAAGATGTTTATAGATATGCGGGCCTCCGATCGCCATTAATTGATCTACTTATCTTCAAATTTGATTTAACGTAAAATATTTTAAGAGTTTGTTCATAAATTATTTTATTGTTATCAAAAAAGCAGTAAACTTGCAAAAGAAAAGTCCACTGTGGAAACAGCGGACGGTCTAACGATTGCTTGCTATATGAACTAAGTTTTAATTTTTTGTCCGGGTGGTCTACGATTTTTGCTACTGACGATTGCTTGTTTATTAACTAACTAACTCTGGTGCTAAAGTAGCACCATTGTTTTTTCAAGACCAACAAGGTTTTCATTAATTCACGATGTCAAAAGGAGTTCAGGCTTTGCAAAAGCCTTTACAGCAAACGCTTTTACCTATTATTTTACATTATGTCCAATCGTTCAGCAGACATATTATATCAATTAATTCAATCTCTTGAAAAAGCCGAGAAGCGGAATTTCAAACTCTACATCAAACGAAATTCTTCCAAAGACGACCTTAAAATAGTTCAGCTATTTGATGCGATAGATAAGATCAAAGACTATGATGAAAAAGTGTTGTTGGATAAGCTGCCGCAGATTCAAAAAACGCAACTCTCTAATTTAAAAGCACATTTATACAAACAAATTCTTGCCAGCCTTCGGGTATTAAAAAGTGCTGATAGCATAGACCTTCAGTTAAATGAACAATTCGACTATGCGCATATTCTTTATAAAAAAGGATTGTTCCTTCAAAGCCTGCGATTGCTTGACCGGGCAAAGGAAACTGCAAGGGCAAATCAAAAGCTAAGCTTCCTGATACAGGCTATAAATCTTGAAAAAAGAATTGAATCGCTACACATTACCCGAAGTATGCAGGACAGGGCCGAAAGCCTTTCTGCAGAAGCTTTGCAGGTAAGCAGTCATGTAGAAATGGTAGCAAGGCTGTCTAATCTTTCGCTTCAGCTTTATAGCTGGTATATAAAAAACGGGCACATAAGAGATGAAGATGACGAGGCAGGCATCAGGCATTTTATGCATGAAAACTTACCTGAGGTTGCCTGGAAACAGGATGGATTTTATGAACGACTGTACTTGTATCAAAGCTATACCTGGTATGCTTTCATCCGGCAGGATTTTATTATGTACTACCGTTATGCTAAACGATGGGTTGACCTATTTCATGAAACTCCCTTAATGAAAAGAGTGGAAACAGGTCACTTTATTAAAGGGATGCATAACCTCCTGAATGCCCATTTCGACCTGCGTAATTTCAACCAATTTCAAAATACATTAAAGGAGTTTGAAGCGTTTGCGCAAACAGAAAGAGTGCAGGAAAATGACAACTTCCGCATTCAGTGTTTTTTGTATACAGCACAGGCGAAAATTAACTGGCACTTCTTAACCGGCACCTTTAAAGAAGGGTTGACCCTGGTACCTGCATTGGAAAGTAAGCTTAAAGAACTTCACCTTTTTATTGACGAGCACAGGGTAATGGTACTTACCTATAAGATGGCTAGTTTATATTTTGGAAGCGGCGACTATGATACTTGTATTGACTACCTGCAAAAAATATTGAATGACACGACTGACCTAAGAAATGACCTTCAGTCGTATGCCCGGCTGATGCATTTGCTGGCGCATTACGAATTAGGCAACCATGAGTTATTGCAATATCTCACTAAATCGGTTTACAGGTTTATGGCTAAGAAAAAGAACTTAGCCAAAGTGGAGGAAGAGATATTACGGTTTCTGCGACGTTCGTATTTCATGCCACGGGATAGGGTTAAACCTGAACTGCAGAAATTTTTGGAACAAATAAAAGCGTTTGAAAAAAATCGCTTTCAAACCCGTGTATTTGTCTACCTCGATATTATTTCATGGGTAGAAAGTAAAGTGTATAATAAACCAATCAGCATCATTATCAATAAGAAGTATTTAGATGAATCGCTAAGCCGCAGCAGGAAACCTGTTAGTACCGGCGGTGTTGTTACACTTAACTGATGGTAGCTTAAGATGCCTTCGTTATCAAAAGACAATGATGGTCAATTATAAATAGCATACAAACCAATAAAACCTGTTTTCAAATAGTAAGAAATGTCAGGCTGAGCCTGCCGAAGCCGTATAACTTCAGCCGCACTACATAGCCCTTCGCCAGGCCCAGGGTGACAACGCTTATTGATCAGATAACTATAGTAAGTATCAGCTATTAAATATTTTGTTTTGATGGTTGATACTTTCCATATGAACCGCATCCAGGTATTTTGTGATAAACTCTTTTCCTAACCCTAACTTCTCTCCTTTTTTGCAGGCTCTGTCAAGGATCTCATTCCAACGGCGGGTTTGCAAAATGGTAATATTATTTTCTTTTTTATACTGGCCTATCTTATCGGCAATCTTCATACGCTGCCCAAGTATTTGCATCAGTTCATCATCCAACTGGTTAATTTGCTGGCGCATTTTTTCAAGCATTGCATGAAACTCTTCCGATTGAATATCTTCTTTTCTCCAGATAATTTCGCCCAGCAGTTGGCCTACCTGCTCCGGGGTAATTTGTTGCTTCGCATCGCTCCAGGCATTGTCAGGGTCGATATGCGATTCGATTATTAAGCCATCATAATCAAGGTTGATAGCTTCCTGTGCCACTTCCAGTAAAATATCCCGGCGGCCACAAATATGCGATGGATCATTGATGAATAGCATATCAGGATTACGGCGTTTCATCTCAATAGCTAAGTGCCACATGGGTGCATTGCGGTACTCCGTATTTCCATACGATGAAAAGCCGCGATGGATTAACCCTATATTTTCGATGCCTGCTTTAGCCACTCTTTCCACAGCGCCGGTCCATAATTCCAGGTCAGGGTTGATTGGATTTTTAATCAATACCGGAACCTTTACGCCTTTCAACGCATCGGCAATTTCCTGCACGCTAAAAGGGTTTACAGTAGTTCTTGCACCCAACCATAAAACATCTACATCAAAGTGCAAAGCATCCTCAACCTGTTTGGCAGTAGCTACTTCTATAGCGGTGGGCAGACCCGTAACTTTCTTTGCCTGTTGCAGCCACGGCAATCCTTTTGTACCCACACCTTCAAAGCTTCCGGGCCGTGTACGCGGCTTCCAGATGCCGGCACGCAGCATATCTACCTTGCCGGTTTTAGCCAGGCGGGTAGCGGTTTCCATCACTTGCTCTTCTGTTTCGGCACTACATGGACCGGAGATAATGAGTGGACGTTTTTTCCAAATTTCCTGTATGGTAGTTTTTTGATTTTCCATTGTTTGTTGCATATAATAATTTTTATGTTACCAGCTTTTGTAATTCTATTTAACTTCTGTTGCGTCGCACTCTTGTGCGTTCTAAGTCTATTCAGCATTTAAGATTCCGTGGAGCAAATGATCTTTTTCTTTCGGCAAGTGAATAAAAAAAACTCCTCCCATCACTTGCTCCCAATCTCCACCTGTCTCAACTATTGTTGCTTTTATCTTTTTCCCTTTTCCTGAATCTAAAAATTCTCTTGACCAAGCGTATACAAATGTTGTATAATTAGACGCTTTAAGAATTTTTACAAACTTTAGTCCCTCACCGCTTTCCACTACTTCAAGTTCACATCCATATAATTCTACGCCGCTAAATACTGGAGATTCTAAGCAATAATAAATTGCATCTGACAGCCTCTCAGCTTTTATAGTCTCAGTTCTTCCATCTATCGTTATCTCAATATCCTTTACTACACTGTTCACTTAAGTATCCTTTTTATCTTATTCGCATTCACCATTAACTCCTCTAAATATTCATAATTCTCTTTCTCCAAGCAAGCCTTAAATTTTCGTAGCTGGCTTATGTGTTCATTCAAAACATCCAGTACGTTTTCGCGGTTCTGCATAAAGACAGAAGCCCATGTAACAGGGTTGCTTTTAGCTAGCCGTACTGTACTTTCAAAACCACCACTTGCCAATTCAAAAATGGTATTCTCTTCCCGTTCTTTTTCCAAAACGGTATTAGCCAAAGCAAAAGAAGTAATGTGCGATATATGACTGATATACGCCACATGCACATCATGGTCGTGCCCATTCATATACATAAGGTGCATACCTAATTCACGATACATTTCTTCCGCCATCTGCACCGCTGCTACATCGCTTTCTTCTTTGTTGCAAATTACAGTAGCCTTGTTAACAAAAGCGCCATGCACCGCTGCATCTGGGCCGCTATATTCCGTACCCCACATTGGATGCGTTGCAACAAAACGCTTCCTGGCCGGATGGTCTTTCACAGCTTCTAAAATTCCTTCCTTGGTAGAGCCTACATCAATTACAACCTGGTTTGTAACTTGATCTAATACTTGTGGCAATAACTTAGTTAGTGCATTTACAGGTACAGCTAAAACAATTAGATCCGACACCTTGATTGAGTCGTTTAACTCCATCACTTCGTCAACCAAACCTAACAACAATGCTTTTTCCTTATGAAGCGTATTGTCATCTACCCCAATCACTTTTGTCGCAATGCTTTTATCCTTCAACGATAGCGCCAAAGAGCCACCGATCAAACCAATACCAACAATTGTAACCGTCATTTCAAACTCGTTTTGATGCGTTGAATTGCAGCCTCAAATTTTTCTTCAGGACTACATAAGCTTACACGAACAAATCCATCACCTGCAGATCCAAAAATACCACCGGGAGTAATAAATACTTTTGAACTTTTCAATATTACATCGCTTAATTCAAACCCTGTGTTATAGCTTGACGGAATCTTCGCCCACAAGAACATTCCTGCCTGTTCTTTTGAATATTCGCATTCCAAAAGATCTAATAGTTCATAAGCCTTTTCCCGCCTGCTTTTATAAACTGCATTTACGCTATCGTACCAGCTTTTATCTAATGACAAGGCTTTGGCCGCTGCCAGTTGTACCGGCAAAAACATGCCGCTATCCATATTGCTTTTAAAACGCAACACTTCATCTATTCTTTCTTTTGCACCACACAAAACTCCTACCCGCCATCCTGCCATGTTTTGTGATTTACTTAAAGAGTTCAACTCAATCACGCAATCCATTGCGCCGTCAACCCCCAACAAACTCTTTGGGTGCTCATTTAAAATAAAACTGTAAGGATTATCATGACAAATAAGAATGTTATTCTTCCTTCCAAATGCAACAAGGTTTTCAAAAACTTCTTTTGTCGGCAACTGCCCGGTGGGCATGTGAGGATAGTTGACCCACATTAGCTTCACTACCCCTGCCCCGTTTGAATAAGCATCAACGGCTCTTTGTAGTTCTTTAAAATCAATTTGCCAATCCTTTTCTTCTTTTAATTCATATGGTATGCAAGTACCGCCTGCTAACTTCACCGCACTACTATAAGTTGGATAGCCGGGATTTGGAATTAATACTTTATCCCCTTCATTTAAATACGTCATGCAGATGTGCATGATGCCTTCTTTTGAACCAATCAATGGGAGGATTTCAGTTGCAGGATTTAATTCAAGACTATACCACTTAAGGTACCATGCACTAAATGCTTTACGTAACGTTTCCGATCCTTTATAACTTTGATACGCATGTACGTTTGGCTTTGCTGCTTCCTCTTGTAATACTTTAATCACTTCCGGATGCGGTGGGAGATCAGGACTGCCAATACCTAAGTTAATAACAGGTTCACCCTCCTTATTGAGCCCGTCAATCTCCTTCAGTTTTTGAGAGAAATAATATTCCCCAATTCCATTTAATCTATTGGCTACTTCAACTTTCATTTCACTGTTTTTCCTT
This sequence comes from Flavisolibacter sp., assembly GCA_028288675.1. Lineage (GTDB taxonomy): Bacteria > Bacteroidota > Bacteroidia > Chitinophagales > Chitinophagaceae > Flavisolibacter. The sequence continues at coordinate 11,920 of JAQBNG010000034.1, forward strand.
TTTGATAAACACCTAATACAATCAATGATTCGGTTATAGGTTTTATTACCTCTAAAACTTTATTGAAGCTCTCAACAGAATCAAATTCCATATCTGCATGAAAGCTATACTTCCATTCGGCTTCTGGTATAGGCATGCTTTGGAGCTTGCTTAAATTTATACCGGCTTCTGCAATCTTCGCCAGCACTTTTGCCAGGCTACCTTTTGAATGGTCTGTTTGAAAGTTTATGGATGCTTTGTTTGCAGAACTGATTTCTACTACTGCTTTCTCCGGTTGAACATAAAGAAACCGTGTATAATTGTTTTTATTCGATTGAATTTTTGGAGACAGAACTTTCAACTTAAAAAGTTCAGCAGCGAGTTTACTAGCCACAACCGCTACATGTTTACTCCGGTGCTGATGAATATGTTTTGCGCTAAGGGCGGTGTCTTCTGTCTCAATTAACTTCCATGACGGATGCTTCTCCAGGTAATCCATGCATTGCAGTAACGCCATAGGATGCGAATGTACTTCGCGAATATCTTCGAGCTTCACATCTGGATTAACCAGGAGGTTTTGATGAATCTGCAAATAGATCTCACCCCTGATTTTTAGTTTTGATTTTTGAAGCAATGTGTAGTTTGGCAAGATGCTTCCGGCAATAGAGTTTTCAATGGCCATAATTCCGCCATCGCTTTCTTTTTGACTAGAGGCAATCTTTACCACTTCTCTGAATGTAGCACAGGTTATTACCTCTACATCTTTCCCTAAAAATTCCTGCGCTGCTATCTGGTGAAAGCTGCCCTCATACCCTTGTATTGAAACTTTCTTTTCCATATAAAAAAGACTCCCGGCTTTTGGCCGGGAGTCTTATGTTGATTTAGTTTAGTTATTACATTTTCAACAAAAGCAACCCGGCTTTATTCTAAAATAAAAGAAGTAAAAATAAATAGGTTGATATGCTTTTGTTATTGTCATCCGGAACAAATATAGTGTTCAATGATAAAAATAAAAAATTTAATAGGCATGCTATTTTATGTTTGATCAATTTGTGTTAGAATAATTGAAAAATATTAAACTGCACTTTTCCGAACCATAAAATAAAAGTAGCAGTCTTGCAATCCTTCTATTCGAAACAAAAATGTTTTTTGATCGCTACAGGCAATAGAAAAGTGATATAGGGTGAGGGCACCTCGCATAGCTAGCTTTGCAAAAGCCACATTATACTTTGTAAAACCTAATGTAAATAGGGTAAACAACCGCCTACCCTATTTACACCACAGGACAATAATGAAATCTTACTAAGCCACTAACTCATTTTGCTTTGCTTCCATCATCACATATTCCACTTCAGCAGACTTTACTGTTTTAATAATTCTTCCGGCTACTTTATAAGGGTCGGCAGCACTATTGGGACGGCGGTCTTCAAGCCATCCTTTCCATCCATTTTCTACTGTACCAATTGGAATGCGGATAGAGGCACCTCTGTCTGACACACCATACTTAAATTCATGTATAGCGGCCGTTTCGTGCAGGCCTGTTAAACGTAAATGGTTATCCGGTCCATACACATCTATATGTTCTTTTACTACCGGGCGGAACGCCTCGCAAATCTTTTCATACACCTCGCGGCTGCCGCAATTTCTTAATACGCTGTTAGAGAAGTTCGCATGCATACCGCTTCCATTCCAATCAAGGTTGCCTAATGGTTTGCAATGCCAGTTGATGGAAACGCCATGCTTCTCTCCTATGCGTTCAAGAAGGTAACGGGCTAACCAAATTTGGTCTCCTGCAGCTTTTGCACCTTTAGCGAATATTTGAAATTCCCATTGCCCGGTGGCTACTTCCGCATTGATACCTTCAACGTTCAATCCTGCTTCAATGCAAGCATCAAGGTGTTCTTCAACAATAGCACGACCGAACGCATTTCTTGCTCCAACTGAACAATAATACGGGCCTTGCGGACGTGGAAAACCACCTTCAGGAAAACCAAGTGGCTTATCCGTTTCGGTATTCCATAAAAAATATTCCTGCTCAAATCCAAACCAAAAATCATTGTCGTCATCATCAATCATGGCCCTTCCGTTTGATTTATGTGCAGTGCCGTTGGCATTTAAAACTTCGCACATCACCAGGTAACCATTTTTACGCTGCGGGTCTTTTGCAATATAAACGGGTTGCAGCAAACAGTCCGAAGAACCGCCGGGGGCCTGTTCCGTGGACGATCCGTCAAAGCACCACATCGGGCAGTCTTCTAATTCACCACTGAAATTCCGTTCAACCTTTGTTTTGCTGCGAAGTCCTTGTATTGGCCTGGAGCCGTCAAGCCATATGTATTCTAATTTGTAAGCTGACATAACCATTGTTTTAATTATAGAGAAATAGAATTATTTATTGTTTGTTTCATACGCATGGTCGGGATGAACTTCTTCTTCCACCAAGCCATTTTTTGTAGCGACCAGCAAAGTTCCCTGTACATATTTTTCATCATGCTGAGAGGCATCTAACCCTTCTTCTTCTTCAAGCACACTTACACGCATTGGAACAATTAAGTTGATGAACTTGAAGATGATGAATGACACCACGAAACTGTAAGCGACAGCTAAACCCATCGCTTTTGCCTGCGTTAAAAAGAATTCAAAATTTCCATAGGCCCATCCGTCTTGTCCGGCAGAATAGATTGCCTTTGATGCAAACACACCCGTAAGCAACATGCCTACTATACCGCCAACACCGTGGCAAGGAAATACATCAAGTGTATCATCCAGTGATGATTTTGATTTATAGTACACTACAACATTTGAAACAACAGCAGCGAAAACACCAATGAAAATACTTGGAGCAATAGCTACATACCCTGCCCCTGGTGTTATAGCAACAAGCCCCACAACGGCACCTACACAAAAGCCTACCACAGAAGGTTTCTTGCCCCTTAACACATCAAAAAACATCCATGATAGACCAGCAGCGGCAGCAGCCGTATTCGTAGTAATAAAAGCTGAAACTGCAGTAGCGCTTGCACCAAGAGCAGAACCGGCGTTAAAACCAAACCATCCAAACCAAAGTAAACCAGTACCAATTAATACGTAAGGAATGTTGGCAGGCTTATTTTCTACTTTGTCAATATGCGCTTTGCGGCGCTTTAAAACCAATACACCTGCTAAAGCGGCACAACCAGCAGAGATATGCACAACGGTACCACCTGCAAAATCAAGTGCACCCATTTTAAATAAGAAGCCATCGGGATGCCAGCTCCAATGTGCTAACGGTGCATATACAAATAAACTAAACAGAACCGTGAATAATACATAAGATGTAAAACGCATCCTTTCTGCAATAGCACCTACAACTAATCCCGGAGTGATGATGGCAAACATTAATTGAAATACAGAAAACAAGGATTTAGGAATAGTTGGCGCTAAGCTCCAGGGTTCACCCGAAGCAACACCCTTGTAAAAAAGATGGGTAGTTGGGTTACCAATAAAACCACCAATACTGTCTCCAAAAGCTAAACTATAACCTACTACAATCCACAGCACGCCTACAACACCTGCGGCCACAACACTTTTCATCATAGTAGAAAGCACATTCTTTCTGTTAACCATTCCACCATAAAAGAAGGCGAGTCCGGGTGTCATTAAAAACACTAAGGCGGCAGCAACAAGTACCCAGGCAATATCCGCTGGCACATATTTACCGGCGTCAAAGTTGGGAAGCGTTGGTACAAAAAGAGCGGCAATAGCAACCGCTGCTAACACTAAAAACGGGAGAGAAGACTTAAGTGTGATCTTGTTCATATTTGTCTGTTTTAGTTATACGATAGAGTTTTAGAATGAGTAAATAGCGGCGAATAAAATACTCGCTGCAGATTTTGTGGCAGCACCATCACTTTTTGTAAAAATGGTTTCTGTAGCACGGTCTAAGCGGAACTCAGGAATGAAAATCAGGTTCTCTACTTTGATGTTGGCAGAAAGCGTTGTGGCAAATACGTTACCTCCCAACGGTTGAGAACTGTAAACTTTCAATTGATTCTTATCATTAAAGTATTCGCCACGCAGTGTAAGGCCAAAGGTTGATGAAGGATCTACATTTACATATAACGCCGAACCCCACCAGCTTTTGCTTTTGTCAAATTCTTTATTGCCCAAATAGCTTTGTGTACGGTTAACGGTACCATTGAAACCAAGACTAAACTTAGAGCTTAGCTTACTTAATAATACAATATCATATTGGTCAGACTTAGAAGAATCTATGTTTTGCCCGCCTACATAATTCAGATACATCTTAAACTTATCGCTGGGGGCAAAGCTGTATTGAGCCAGTAAAAACTTATCATTTAATAAACCGTCCGGCACGTACTTAAAGTCAGTTGGATTAGCAAGGCCGATCATGAAACCACTCGTCTTATGCGTCACCTCGGCCTTTACACCTGTGTGAAAGAAAGGACCGTTTGTAAACATGTATGACATACTGTAGTTGCGATTGAGGTTGGCATCAACTAATTCGTAACCAACATGCGTAGCCCAGCTACCAGCTGTAAACTTCAACCAGCTTTTTGGTGAGTAGCTAATGTATAACTGCTTGATGCCTGCAAGAATGCCTTCGTCGTTATAAGAAAATTCCTGGGCTCTTTTACCAAAACCCAAATCAGCAACGACCTCTGTTTTAGATGTTTTATAATTAAGTTTTACTGTTGCCATACCAAGCTCAAAGCTGTTGTGCGAATTGGTGAACGACGTAAGGTTATTAGCTTTTGTCTTACCAAAACCATAGCGGTAGTAAACATCTGCTGAGCCGCTGATAACCAGCGAAGCCGGCTTAGAAGAATCCTGGGCTGAAGCGTTAATAAGCATGGTCATAACGATTACTGAAGCAGTGAATTTTCGTAACATTGTAGTAGTATTTAGGTTAAAAAGAAAGGTATTGCCTGGCCTAAGCTTGTTTCAGAAGCTTAGAGTCCGCAAGCAATACCTTTTGTTATTTACAAATGCTGAATAACTGGTTTGGCCTCTATGATTATCGTTAGAAGTTTAGTTTTCTTTCCAGCAGGGCTGGCAGGGATGTGGATTTTTGGAAAGCGTTTCTGGAATAAATGTATAGTCAAAAATTTAAAAGTTCAAATAAATTTCCGGAAATGCGCACAAAACCCTTCCAAATAATGGCATATCTGGATAAAAATTAGAATATTTTTGACCTACGTCTCAATATTTTTTAAAAAAACAGTAAAATACTTCACATATTTTAAAATATAATTTGTCTTGAATTTATACCCGTAATTAGAAAATTCCTTTTTGGTTTTAATAAAGAGTTCTTAAAAACGGATTCTCTCTGCAGCCCCTATTCAGTCAGCATTTCAACGATTTTTTCAGGACATTCAATTCATTTTCCACCACGGTTCGAACTCAAAAAATTTCATCTCCATTTTTAGAATTTTTTTATTATTTTCATCCTCATTGCTTGCTACAACAGTCACAGGGCTTCAACCCTTTAATGATTTACATATATGGCAAGCAACAAAGGATTATACTCTCCGGAATTTGAACATGACTCCTGCGGCATCGGGTTCGTTGCCAATATCAAAAGCAATAAGTCGCACACCATTATTTCCGATGCGCTAACTATACTTGAAAATATGGAGCATCGTGGCGCCTGCGGCTGCGAGAATAATACAGGTGATGGCGCCGGGATTATGATTCAAATGCCGCATGAATTTTTCTTTGATGAATGCAGTAAGTTAGGTGTTCATCTTCCACCCTTCGGCAAGTATGGTGTCGGTGTTATTTTCTTTCCAAAAGATATCAGGTTAAAAGAAGAGTGCCGCGACATTCTCAACCGCTGTGCAGAAAAAATTGGATTAGAAATTTTAGTGTATCGTAAAGTACCCGTGTTTCCTGATGAAATTGGAAGCAGCGCTTTATCGGTTGAGCCGGAGATGGAGCATGTTATTATTGCTTCTCCCGATCATATTAATAACCCCGATGATTTTGAACGCAAGCTTTTTCTGCTGCGAAATTATGCAACACATACCATCAACAATACCATCCGGAAAGATGCTATAGGATTTTACATCTCTTCCCTTTCTTACAAAACAGTTATTTATAAAGGGCAGTTAACAAGTACACAATTACGAAGCTATTTCCCTGACCTGGGTAATAAAAGATTAGTGTCTGCATTTGGGTTAGTCCATTCCCGTTTCGCTACCAATACATTTCCATCCTGGAAGCTGGCGCAACCTTTCCGGTACATGGCGCACAATGGTGAAATAAATACACTGCAAGGCAATTTAAATTGGTTAAAGACCAGCGAGAAAAATTTCATATCCTCTTACTTCACTAAAGAAGAAATGGATATGTTGTTGCCGATTATTACAAGCGGACAATCAGATTCTGCCTGCCTTGATAACATGATAGAGCTGTTAACCTTGTGTGGCCGCTCGCTGCCTCACGTTATGATGATGCTTATACCCGAGGCCTGGGATGATAATGATTTAATGGACCCTGTAAAAAAAGCATTTTATGAATTCCATGCTTCTTTTATGGAACCATGGGATGGTCCTGCTTCTATTTCTTTTACCAATGGAAAAGTAATTGGCGCTACGCTTGACAGGAATGGCTTACGGCCATCCCGCTACTGTGTTACAACCGATGACCGTGTGATCATGGCATCAGAAACCGGCGTACTTCCAATTGACCCAAAACTGATAAAAGAAAAAGGGAGATTGCAACCGGGAAAAATGTTTGTAGTGGATTTAGAGCAGGGACGTATCATCAGCGATGAAGAACTGAAGCAGACTATTTGCTCTCAAAAACCGTATGCGGAGTGGCTGAATAAATACAAGATCCGTTTGGAAGAATTGCCTGATCCAAGAGTGTTATTTACCGAATTGGAGCAAGAGCAGATATTTAAATATCAGAAAGCATTTGGTTATTCTACAGAAGATATTGATGATATTATTACACCGATGGCTTTGGAAGGGAAAGAGCCTATTGGCTCTATGGGTTCCGATGTTCCGCTTGCGATTTTAAGCGACCAGCCACAGCATTTGAGTTCTTATTTCAAACAGCTTTTTGCGCAGGTTACCAATCCGCCCATTGATCCTATTCGTGAACGGATGGTAATGTCGCTTGCAACGTTCGTTGGTAATAACGGCAACCTTTTGTCCGAAGATCCTTTGTCTTGCCACAGTGTTGCATTGAAACACCCTGTGCTTAACAATCATGAACTGGAAAAAATAAGAAGCATTGATACAGGCATCTTCCAGGCAAAGACATTACAAACTTATTTTAGGGCCGATGGAAAAGCAGGTTCCCTAAAAAGAGGGCTGGACCGTTTATGCCGTTATGCAGTAGATGCTGTTGAAGATGGCTTTGAAGTGTTGATCCTTTCTGATCGTGCCATTGATTCTGACCATGCCCCCATCCCCACTCTGCTGGCTACTGCGGCCGTGCATCATCATTTAATACGCAAAGGTTATCGCGGACAGGTAGGTTTGGTAATTGAAGCCGGCGATGTTTGGGAAGTCCATCATTTTGCATGTTTGATTGGGTTTGGTGCAACGGCTATTAATCCTTACCTCGCTTTAGCTACCATCAATAAAATAAAAATATTAAATGGTGTTGATCATGCGCAGCTACGAAAAAACTATATCAAGTCCGTTAATGATGGCTTGCTGAAAGTGTTTTCTAAAATGGGGATTTCTACTTTGCAATCGTACCAGGGTGCGCAAATTTTTGAGATACTTGGTATTAATAAAGCAGTCGTTGATCAATATTTTACTGGCGCCACTTCCCGCATTCAAGGCCTAGGCCTTGATGAAATTGCAAAAGAAGCATTAGCCAAACATCATTTTGCTTTCGGTAAAAAAGAAGTGCCGTTTGAACGCCTTGCCGTAGGTGGTAATTACGAATGGAAACGAAAAGGGGAGTTTCATTTATTCAATCCTCAAACCATTCATTTATTGCAGTACGCAACACGGATGGGCGATTACAATACCTTCAAAAAATATTCAAAACTAGTCAACGACCAAAGCGAAAAAGCCTGCACACTCAGAAGTCTTTTTCAATTTAAACGCAACCGCCCATCTTTATCAATAGACGAAGTAGAACCGGCAGAAACTATTTTAAAACGTTTTGCTTCCGGTGCCATGAGCTTTGGTTCTATATCACACGAAGCACATTCTACTTTAGCCATTGCTATGAACCGCATTGGTGCGAAGAGTAATACAGGAGAAGGTGGTGAAGATGAAATGCGCAACAAACCTTTAGCTAATGGCGACTCGATGCGATCATCTATTAAACAAGTGGCCAGTGCCCGCTTCGGTGTTACTAGTTATTATCTCACAATGGCTGAGGAATTACAAATTAAAATGGCGCAAGGAGCCAAGCCTGGCGAGGGCGGGCAACTACCCGGACATAAGGTAGATGAATGGATCGGCAAGGTTCGTCATTCCACTCCAGGTGTAGGCTTGATTTCTCCTCCTCCGCATCACGATATTTATTCTATTGAAGATTTAGCGCAGTTGATTTTTGATTTAAAGAACGCCAACCGAAAAGCAAGGATCAGTGTGAAGCTTGTTTCCAAAGCAGGTGTTGGAACTATTGCTGCAGGTGTTGTAAAAGCAAAGGCAGATGTGATTCTGATAGCAGGCCATGATGGTGGCACCGGCGCTTCCCCAATGAGCTCAATAAAACACGCAGGACTCCCGTGGGAATTGGGTCTTGCAGAAACGCATCAAACCCTGGTAAAGAACAGGTTACGAAGCCGGGTTATTGTACAAAGCGATGGCCAGTTAAGAACAGGCCGTGATATTGCTATTGCTACTTTTTTAGGAGCCGAAGAATGGGGCATTGCAACTGCTGCCTTAATTGTTGAAGGTTGTATTATGATGCGCAAGTGTCATTTAAATACTTGTCCTGTTGGTATTGCAACTCAAGATCCCGAATTAAGGAAACGCTTTACCGGTGATGCTGATCATATTGTAAACTTTTTCAAATTCATTACCGAAGAATTAAGAGAGATAATGGCTGACCTGGGTTTTAGAACCATTAATGAAATGGTTGGACAAGTTGATAGCTTGGAACCACGCACTGGTATTAAACATTGGAAATATGATAAGCTTGACCTCTCTCCAATTTTATACAAAGAACCCAACTCACTTTATACAGGATTATACAAACAGGAAGAACAGGATCATGGTTTAGAAAATGTATTGGACTGGAAATTATTGGAAGCAGCACAACCTGCTTTAAATAATCCAGAACCTGTATCTGCTACATTCACTCTACTTAATACCGATCGAACCGTTGGGACAATTCTGTCAAATGAGATCTCTAAAAAATATGGTGCAGAAGGTTTACCCGGCGATACTATTCATTTCAAATTTACAGGCACCGCAGGACAAAGTTTTGGCGCCTTTAATACAAAAGGCATTACACTTGAATTAGAAGGTGATGCAAACGATTATTTCGGCAAAGGCTTATCCGGCGCCAGTTTGATAATATATCCTTCAAAAGATGCTGCCTTTGTTCCGGAAGAAAATATCATTATTGGAAATGTGGCCTTGTACGGTGCCACTTCGGGTTCGGCGTACATCCGTGGTAAAGCCGGTGAACGTTTTTGCGTTCGCAATTCCGGTGCGAATGCAGTGGTAGAAAGTGTTGGCGATCACGGCTGTGAGTATATGACCGGCGGACGGGTAGTGATACTTGGAGATACAGGTAGAAACTTTGCTGCAGGCATGAGCGGCGGCATTGCTTACGTGTATGATGTAAAAGGAATCTTTTCAACAATGTGTAACAAAGAAATGGTTGACCTTGATCCGGTGGAATGCGATGATGTTGAGGAATTGAAAAGGATGATTGCCGACCATTTAAAATATACTAACAGCACTGTAGCCAAATTTATTTTAGATGATTTTGATAACCAGTTGAAGAATTTTGTCAAGGTGTTTCCAAGGGATTATAAGAGAGTGTTGAAAGGACAAAGTATTTTAGCAAAAGTGCAGGGATAGCGTTGGATGATTAAGATTATTGTCGGCAACCATAGTTCTTTAAAATAAAGTTTTTGGGGCAGAGGGAAGAATATCTATTGGGCTTTTGTTGC
>JAQBNG010000042.1 GCA_028288675.1 Flavisolibacter sp.
CCGATGACCCATTGTTCTGGCAAAAGGTTTACAGAGGTGGGCAAATAGAAAAAATCAAGAGTTGTCGAATTTGCTGTTTCTCTCTTCGGCATGACATTGTATTAATGTGGTCTCACTATGCAGACAAACATAATGGTGTATGCTTAGAGTTTGATAATTCGTTAGAAAACAGATTTGTCAATCTTACAAAAAATGACATTTCTGAAGGTGAAGTCGGATATGAAGCGCATGAAAGAATAAACTATATCTCAGAGGATCGACACTACGCCATCTATAAATTATTCTTAAGCAAAAGTGAAAGCTGGAGCCATGAAAAAGAATATAGAATGATGCTAATTAATAACAAACCTGAAATTCAAAAATTTAATTCAAGGTTTTTAGCTTCTATTTATTTTGGTGTGAAAGTGACAGAGAATCAAATTCGATCATTTACTACTGGATTCAATCTTTCTGACTTTAGGCATTTAAAGTTTTACAAAGGTCTCAAGGATAACTTAGCTATTAACTTTTCTCCAATTGATATGAATATTTGAATAAACTGCAGCTAACAGGGAGATTTAGAAAATATGAGTTGAGCAGTAAGTTTTAGACTAATGTCTTTAATCACTATTAGGAGGTAGATGAAGCTGAATCTTTTCAAACCCCATTACTTCTGGAAACTGTAGCCGTTATTCATACTTCTTCTGACAGGCGGGACAAAAAAATGTTCTCCTATTAGTCTTTCCCAAATACTCTTTTGCAATTTTTGTTTCATCTCTTGGGCAGGTTTTCTTTGTATGTACCTGCCAATTTTTGCGCAGCACAAACTCCCTCTTCCAGGCTAAAAACTCATAACTATAACCTGATGCTTCTTTGATCATTTCATTCAGCTTCTTCAGTGGCAGTGCGCCAACTAGGCTTTCCGGATGTACTTTAATGCGGTATAAAACTTCATTCTTTATAATGTTGCCCACACCGGAAAATATGGTTTGATCCAGCAAGGCATCGGTAACCATAGTACCCGGAATCAGTTTCAATTTTTTCCTAGCCGCTTTCGGGTCCCACCGATTGCTTAAAATATCCGCTTCCCAATCATAAATTTCATCCAATGGTTCTTCAATCATCTTTACCGCAGCGGCGTACAAGTTCAAGCTATCTGTTTGAAACTTTATAGAAAGGCGTGGTATCCTATCCTTACTTGAATTGATATAATAAGTACCAAACATGAGGAAATGAATACGGATTGTGAAATCATCGAAACACCAGAGCATATGCTTTCCCCATGTTTTTATTTCTTTGATCTTTTTGCCAACCAAACGTTGTTGGTCAATTTTAGAATTGCCGCTTATCTCTAAAACTTTTTGACCAACAAAACGTTGTAAGTCTTCCTTGAATATAATAAGCGATGGTCCTTCGGGCATAGCAGGTTTTACATCACCTGTACAAAAGTAACGCCATCAAAAGCAGGCAATTGGCAATAACCAACTGGCAAAAGGGCGGGATAAAAATATAATTGTAAATACTAAATATTTTAGTATTTTGCGTACCGATTAGCACCGGCCATTCCAGTAAGTTTTTCCGTTGTTCGTTGTTGACAAAAAGCCATCCTGTTTACCACAGGCATGGCTTATTTGTTTTTAAAATTATTCAGGGTGGGTGAACTGTCCCGTGGTAGCATGTTTGCCCTCTCCTAATTCTTCAATTACCTTCTTATTAAAGGCTTCCAAATCTGCGGGGCTGCGGGAGGTAACCAATCCGTTATCCACCACTACTTCCCTGTCTTCCCAAATAACCCCGGCATTTACCAAATCGGTTTTTAGAGATGGGTAGGAAGTCATGTTGCGTTCATTCAACATGCCGGTTTCAATCAATAATTGCGGGCCATGACAGATGGCGGCTAACGGTTTAGCCTGCTCGATAAAATACTGCGCAAAAGCTATAGCATCTTTATTCTGCCGCAACTTATCTGGGTTCATCACACCTCCTGGTAAAAGCAACATATCATACTCCTCCGGCTTTACTTCGCTTACAAGCTTATCTACCGGTACTTCTATGCTCCAGTGGTCGTGGTTCCATGCTTTTACTGTGCCGGCTTTTGATGAGATAATATGCACTTCTGCACCGGCGGCTTTCAATGCTTCCATCGGGCTTGTGAGTTCTACTTCTTCAAAACCATCCTCAGTTAAAATTGCTACTTTCTTTCCTTTTACGTCTCTTGCCATGATCTTTTGTTTTATGTCTTCACCGCACAAAAACTAAACCACCGGGCTTTCCTATTTTTTGCGTTTGCGAAATAAAATTGTTTGGTACTTTACCGCTTCAACATTTTTTTAATGAAAGCTATTTTACCCGTTCTTCTTTTGGCCGTTCTTTTCTACAACTGCTCCCGCAGCCCCTATGCGGCTACCAACAAGGATTATAAGAGGCAGGCAAAGCAATTAGCAAATACGCTAAAACGAACACCGCCTAAAGATTCCTTGTCGCAGATAGTTAGTACCTGGGTAGGCACCACCAACTTTAATATGCGCAAGCCCAATTTTGTTATCATCCATCATACCGCCCAAAACAGTTGCGACCAAACACTAAAAACATTTACTACTCCCAGAACCAGTGTCAGTGCACATTATGTTATTTGTAAAGATGGCTCGGTTCATCACATGCTGAATGACTACCTGCGGGCCTGGCATGGCGGCATTGGTAAGTGGGGGAATAATACAGACATTAACTCATCGTCTATCGGTATTGAAATAGATAATAATGGGGTAGATACGTTTGCTACAGCCCAGATTAATACCTTATTGCAGCTTCTTGCCAATTTGAAAAAAGCCTACGCAATACCAGCCCCTAATTTTATTGGCCATGCCGATATAGCACCTACCCGTAAAAACGACCCAAACGTAACTTTCCCCTGGAAAAAGCTGGCTGATGAAGGATTTGGCCTTTGGTGGAGCGATACGACTGGCATAGCCGTTCCGCAAAACTTTAATCACTTGCAGGCGCTGCGTATTATAGGTTATGATGTGAAGGATTCTTCCGCCGTAATACAAACATTCAACCGTAAGTTTTTGCAACAGCAGGGCAGTGGTATTCTTACGGATGAGGGACGGAAACTACTATACACGTTGTACCGTAAATATGAGTGATACAACCGGCCTGCTTGTTGCAGCCATAATTTTGATTTACCTTACAGCACCGTACTAAAAAACTATAAGCCTATGAAGTATTCTTTACTATCTACGTTATTCTTTTTATCTGTGCTTTCTGCAAAAGCACAAAATGTAAGTGACTTACCTGCCGGTAAGTACGAAGCAAAAATCAAGTCCGCTCAAAACAAATGGGAGAAAGGCGACATCATTATTATTGATGATACGCATTATAAGTTAAGCAGCGGCGGCGATATTGGCGAGTACAAATTCAGCGTAGCTGCACAACGAATCTTCTTTACTTCCGGCCCGTTAAAAAGCGCTTTTACAAAAATGACGCTTGCCAATGGCAAGCCTGTTATTATCTTACCTATAGAACAGAATGGCAGCCTCGGATTAACAGCGGAGATTTGGGCAAGCAAGCAATGATGGACATGGGACGTGAGACATTAAAGCCAGTAATGTTGACAATATATTACTTGTCAAAAGCTATAACGATGTAACTGCGGAAAGCTGCTCCATAATTTACTGTTTCCAGTCCCGCCTCTCACGTTTCACTTCCTTACTTTTGCCTCAACGCATGGCAAAAGAACAAGGGCAAATAACATTTGAGTTTTCTGATAATGATGAAACACCAAAAGAATTTCTTTCGGGCCAGCCTGTGCAGCCTCCGGAAAAAGAAAAGGGCACCCGAAGCCGCAAAAAATTAAAAGAGATAGAATTAGAAGAACCGGTTGAAGTACCCGAAGATGAAGTGCTTTTTCAAAAAGCGTATTGGGGCATCAGCGAAGTAGCCCAAATGTTTAAGGTTCCCATTTCGCAAGTACGCTACTGGGAGAATGAGTTTGATGTTTTAGAGCCTAAAAAAAATAAAAAGGGCGACCGATACTTTCGTCCGGTTGATGTAAAAAACCTCCAGCTTATTCATGATCTTATCCGCCGCCGGAAATTTACATTGGAAGGCGCTAAAGAGTATCTAAGAAAAAATAAAGGCGCAAAACAAAATCATGAAATGATTGCCTCACTTCAAAAGATCAGAAACTTTCTTATGGAACTGAAAGCCAACTTGTAAACCCCATCCTCTGAAATAGAGTTTGCGTAGAGGTTTTAAGTCTGTCTTCATTGCTTCGCTCACCAGATTTACGGGTTAGTGTATGTATTGCTTATTCTATTGTATTTGTAGCATGTCGTTAACACGGCTAACTATTTTCGTACTTATTTTTACAACATAACAATTCGTATGAAAAAGATTCTCTTCATCGCCATAGCCATCGCTTCTTCACAATATGTTTTTGCCCAAACAGAAATTAGCCGTGAACCAAACGGAACTAAAATTATAAAAGGCTTTATAGCTAAAAAAGAACTAACCACAGACACTGCTTTTGCCTGGTATGCACAAAATGCAAAAGGCTATTCCCCTGCAGCTGATGTAATGCAACAGTACACTGCAAATAAAGACTCTGTAAACCTCATCATCTTTGCCGGCACCTGGTGTGGCGATACAAAGAATTTACTTCCTAAGTTTTTTACCACAACCGATGCTGCCGGTTTTCCTGAAAGCCGTATCACATTAATTGGTGTTGACCGCAGCAAAAAAACATTGTACAATCTTACTGAAGCGTTTGGTGTTACCAATGTACCTACGTTTATTGTAATGAAGAATGGTAAAGAAATTGGCCGTGTAGTGGAATATGGAAAGATGGGTTCGCCTGATAAAGAAGTAGCGCAGATTATTTCAGGTGCTGCAAAGAAGTAGCTTTTTAGTTGGCAGCCGGCAGTAAGCAGTTTGCAGTAAGTTACGGTCTACTGGTTACTTCTTTTACTGCCTACTTTTCATTGCAAACTGCCAACTTCTTCCTCATGGTAGTATCGGCAGTTCTTTTCCTTCGGCAGCAATCCTTATTTCCAGCTTATCCATTGTGGTAAGAATATGAAAGTTGATGCGTTGCCTGATATCGGTAAACAAATTCCAATCTACCGGCGGTGTAAAAAATTCAATAAATACTACGTAAGCCTGCACCCTGATGTCGCTGAACAAAACATTGTAGGCATCAATTTCTTTAATGGTTTTGAGGTAGGCTTTTATTTCAGTAATTAATTCATCTATTTTAGGTGTCGGTGTTTGCAGGTTTAACATCAGGTTAAGCTCTCCACGTATTTGTGAGCGGCGCGAAACATTATCAAGAATGCTATCCACCATTTGTTTGTTAGGCACTGTTACATACGATTTATCTGCAGTGCGCACCCGGGTGCTTCGTAAACCAATACGCTCAACCGTGCCGGCTACATTTTGCACTTTTATAAAATCGCCGGCCGTAAAAGGCTTATCAAAAAAGATAACAAATGAAGCGATAAGATTTTCTAAACTTTCGCGAAGCGATAATGCCACTGCAGCGCCTACAATGCTTAAACCGGTAAGCAGTGTAGTAACGTTGTAATTAAAAGCCTGGTTCAGCACAACGATAACGCCGATAACACCCATAATCACCTTTATTAAATCGCGAAAGAAAACAATAAGTTGGTTATCACCCTGCGATGGTGTCTGATTTGCTTTCAGTTCAAGAACACTTGCAATAAAGTCAATTACCCGCAGCAGCAGCCAGATGAAAGCCAGTATTTGAACGGCAATAGCTAATGAAAGAATGATTCGTTGTATAGAATATTTGTACAGAGTAAATTTTAACGGGTCGGGATATCGAAGCTGGTAAAAGGCAACAATGCAAACGGTAACCACCAGGAAAGTGCCCAATGGATAAACAATAAGATCGGTAAATTTTTGCTTGTCATACGACTTCATCCAGCGATTAAAAACGCGGCAAAGAAGCGCCGCCAGGTATTTGGAAATTATCTTATTGAGAAGGAGAACAAATAGTACAACACCAATTGTCCATAAATAACTTTCCACCGTATTGTTCCAGATGATCCTGTCTAAAAATTGCTTCATCGCCTTACGTCTTTGCGATAAAATTAGGCATAACTGCTAATAGCCAACCCGATAGATGTGCAACGAATCCTGTGAGAAAGTAATTAGTTTATTGCTGTTGGTAAAGGAATGAATATAAGGTGTAAACCTTGAAGGGAACTTACGGCTTTGCTCTATGAAAGTAGCAGGATTGTAAACAATAATTTCACCCTCGTTTAACCGCACTACAGCGCCATTATGCACCTCAATATTGGTCCATCCTTTCAGCTCGAGCCGCTTTTTAAACGTACCGTAATTATCAAAAATAAAAATGCCGGCGGCAGAATCGGCAAGGTAAACGAGCCCATTATCGTTGATAATCTTTTGCGGGGCAATGCTCTTTCCAAACAACTGGCGAAAGTAGGAGGTTTCTCATTGAA
>JAQBNG010000061.1 GCA_028288675.1 Flavisolibacter sp.
AAAAACAGAGATTATGTTCCTGGTTGCTTTGCGCATTGTCAAGCGATTCGTAGTGGGTTTTTATATGTAACTCAGCAGGTATGCCCGGTTCTGCATAAATATCGGGCACATCTTTTAGCAAATGGCAACCGTACATTTCAATAACCCTTTTAGTGAAGTTGTACAAATCGGGGCTGTCGGTTTTTAAATGGATCTTACCGCCTGGTTTTAAGATTTGAAAATAGCTGCGCAAAAAGCGGGGATGTGTCAGTCGCTTTTTAGCTTTGGAGATACGCAGTTGCGGATCGGGGAAAGTGATCCATATTTCATCTACTTCCTCGTTAGCAAAATAATGTTCTATCTGTTCTATTTGTACACGCAGGAAGGCAACATTTTTTAAATGATAGGCTATGGCTTTTTTAGCGCCAACCCAAAGCCGGTTACCTTTTCTATCAAGACCAATAAAGTTTTTATTCGGAAAGAGTTTGGCAAGGCCAACCGTGTATTCGCCTTTGCCACAAGCTAATTCCAAAACAAGAGGATTCCTGTTTTCAAAAAAGCGGGTCCATGTTCCCTGCACATTTTCAGGATACTGCAATACGTTGGTAAACGTTTCTAATTCGGCAAAGCGTATTAATTTTTTTTGACCCATATTAAAAAATAAAAAGCACCAAAATTCAAGTTCCAGACCGCAAATGTATTAATCTGTAAATAACAAAACGGCCTGCGGGGATATGCAAGCCGTTTAAAAAATTTTCTGTTAGTGTAGCAATCAACTTACTACTTGCTTCGGTTTCTCAAACATCAGTTCCTGAACTTTATTCTTATCTTCTTTTTCCCGTTTCAGGTCAAACATGGTTCCGAAAATATGATCCCATACAGTGGAGCTTACGCCAAACCCTTTCTCTTCATCTTTGTAATGATGGAGATGGTGATTTCTCCATAAAGGCTTCATCCATTTAAAAGGCGGGTTCCAGGCGTGAATGGCATAGTGCATAGAAGCATAAAGCAGGTAGCCTAAAATAAAGCCAGGAAAGAAAATGAAAACGTTTTCCCCTAAAATGAGGTATTGAACGCCAAACAAAACAGAAGCTAAAATAAGGCTTGGCAGGGGCGGCATAAACAGGCGCTGGCGGTCGCGGGGAAAATGGTGGTGATTACCATGCATAACATAAACGATCTTTTTCGCCCTGTCGGTTTTAGGGGAAAGATGAAAAGCCCAGCGGTGCGAAATGTATTCAAACAACGTCCAGAACATCATAGAGCCAATAAACCAAAGTGCGATTTTAGTGCCGCTGAAATCTAAATTGTTGGCGGCATAAAGAGGTAAACCAATAATAAATGGCAGGTACATTCCCCAAATAAATAGAGGATGTCCTTTAGTCAACATCTCTAAGACAGGGTTCTGAAAAAGTTGGGCCTGTCCCTTATTATGGATTTTTTCGAACTTCATCTGTGAATGGTTTGGCCGCAAATTTAAGGTTTGAAGCGGTATGAGCCCTTGTTGAGGCCGAGGCTAATTGTTAAATGCAGCTTTTCTATCGGCAAATCCAAAAAGGCAAACGTTAGAATAAAGTTTATAGAAGTCTTTTCTCTACCTGTAAACTCAAAGCAGTTGTTAAATCATTTCTGCGCAACTTTTCAAAATGGGTAGCACTCCATTAGGCCGTACTTTTACCGCTTTGATGAAGAAGAAAAATATAGTTTTAGAACAGGTTTTAGTAGAGAATTATGCCGCCGAGGGAAAGTCCTTAGCACGGCGGGATGGCAAAGTTGTTTTCATAGAAGGTGTTGTACCAGGCGATATTGTGGACGTTCGGCTGGGTAAGAACAAAAAAGACTGGGCCGAAGGTTATCCTTTAAAATTTCATGAGTATTCAAAAGAAAGAGCCACACCATTTTGCCAGCATTTTGGCGTATGTGGCGGTTGCCAGTGGCAGATGCTGCCCTACCAAAAACAGCTGGAATATAAGCATCAGCAGGTATTTGATAACCTGGCAAGAATTGGTAAGATAGAACTGCCGGAATTGCAGCCTATTATTGGTGCGAAGGAAGATAAGTTTTATAGAAATAAACTTGAGTTTACGTTTAGTACAAAGGAGTTTACACCTTACCCCAACCCTCTCCTGAAGGAGAGGGAGACCAACTCACAGCCCTTGCTAAAACAAGAGGCAAATAATAATACAGTCTCGTTGCAAAGCTTGGGCTGTGCGGAGGATAGCCTTCCCGGCGGGAAGGTCGGGATGGGCCCTGGCGCTCTCGGTTTTCATGCCAAAGGCTTCTTCGATAAGATAGTACAGATAGAAAAATGCTGGTTGCAGCCGGAACCCCAGAATGAAATACGCAATGCCCTTCGTGATTTTGCCTTCGAACGTGGCTATAGCTTTTACAATTTCCGCGAACATAAAGGCCTGCTCCGAAACCTGCAGTTTCGTATATGCACTACGGGAGAAGTAATGGTGAATGTAGTATTTGGGGAAGATGATAAAAAAAGCCGGGCTGAAATTCTTTCTTTTATTGATGCCTCTTTTCCTGGTATCACAACTTTACTTTACACGGTTAATTTAAAATGGAACGATTCGCTTTACGATCAGGAGCCGATCACTTACAAAGGCAAAGGCTATGTAGAAGAAAAGCTGGAAGGCTTCCGGTTTAAGATTGGCCCTAAATCTTTCTTTCAAACCAACACGGCGCAAGGCGAACGTTTATATCAAATAGCGAGAGAGTTTGCTGAGTTAAATGGCACTCAAACCATTTACGATCTGTATTGCGGTACTGGAAGCATCGGTATTTTTTGCAGCCGTGGTGCTAAAAAAATAATCGGGGTAGAGGCTATTGAGGCTGCTGTAAATGATGCAAAAGAAAATGCAACGCTTAATAAAATCAGTCATGCGCAGTTTTTTACAGGTGATGTTATTAATGTTTGTAACGATGATTTTTTTAAGGCGCATGGAAAGCCTGATGTAATTATTACCGATCCGCCCCGGGCCGGTATGCACCAGAAGCTGGTAGAAAAAATTCTGGAAATAGAAGCGCCGATAGTTATTTATGTAAGCTGCAACCCGGCTACACAAGCAAGGGATCTGGCCTTGCTTGATGCAAAATATAAAGTAACCAAAGTGCAACCGGTTGATATGTTTCCCCATACCCATCACATAGAAAATGTTGTTCAGTTAAAAAGAAAATAAGATGAGCGATTTTAGAAGCATCACACCTGATAACTTTCCGCCGATAGTCAAAAATTTAATCATCATTAATGTACTTGTTTTTGTAGCGACAAGTTTATTGGATAGCCGGTACATGCTTACGCTGAGGTTAGCTATGTGGCCCGTAACCTCACCTCTTTTTCAGCCTTACCAGATAGTAACCCACATGTTTACTCATGGCGGTTTTTCTCATATTTTATTCAATATGTTCAGCCTTTGGATGTTTGGCAAAATACTGGAAACCGTATGGGGTGGAAAGCGGTTCCTCCTTTTTTATCTCATAAGTGGTATTGGTGCGGCGGCCGCTCATCTGGCCGTACAATATTTTATGGGCGGCGAAGGGCCGGCGGTTGGTGCTTCCGGCGCTATAATGGGCGTGCTTGTAGCCTTTGGTTATTTGTTTCCCAATACGGAATTGTTTATCTTGTTTATACCCTTTCCTATAAAGGCAAAATGGGTGGTAATTGGTTACATAGCTATTGATTTGTTTAGCGGGGTGGCCAGATTTAGTGGCGACAATATTGCGCACTTTGCTCACTTAGGAGGAGCGCTTACCGGATTTATATTAGTGCTCTTTTGGAACAAAAACGACCGCCGGCGGTTTTATTAATATGGCAGATAAATTGCTGAATTTAAAATTCTATGAGCTACTATCAACAACGTAACAGAGCTAAACTGTCTATAGGGGAAGATGGGAATACACTTACCCTTCTGCTATTACTTAACCTTATTGTATTTGCCGTTCTGGCATTTATAAAAGTTATTTACTACTTCAGCTTTAGCGATAAGGGAATGATGTTATTCAATGAACAAATCTTCAAGTGGTTTACCCTGCCTGCCGATTTAAGCACTTTCATTACCCGGCCCTGGACGCTGTTTACCCACATGTTTGTACACGATACCCAGAGTATCTGGCACATATTGGGCAATATGATATGGCTGTGGACATTTGGCTATATACTTCAAAGCTTAGCTGGAAATAAAAAGCTGGTTCCGCTTTATATCTATGGAGGCTTAGCGGGTGCAATAGCTTATGGATTAGCGTATAATTTTCTTAATCCTTTAAAAGTAGACTTAGCCCAGGCCCAGGCATTTGGGGCTTCCGCAGCTGTTATGTGTATCGCTATCGGTACCACAACCTTATCGCCAAATTATCGCATTTTTCCGATGCTTAATGGTGGTATTCCCCTTTGGGTAATTACTATTATTTACCTGATTATTGACCTGGCTACGATTCCCTATAGTAATCCCGGCGGGCATATTGCACATATTGCCGGTGCTGGTATGGGCTATTTGTTTGTTGCCGCTTTACAGCGTGGATCCGATTGGGGCGCCTGGATGAACAACTTTTTTGACTGGGTAAATAATTTATTTAATCCCGAGGTACCTAAAAAAGGTACATCGCCTAAAGCCACTTTATATTATAACGCCAAAGTGCAGCCTTTTAAAAAAGCAAACATCATTACCCAACAACGCATTGATGAAATGCTTGACAAAATTTCGCAAAAAGGGTATAACTCTCTTTCCGATGATGAAAAGGAAATGCTTAAACGGGCCAGTAAGGAAGATTTGCTGTGATCTACTATTTGAGTACAGGTTATATAAATTGAAGCTGCCTTTTTCAAGGCAGTTTTTTTATGAAATTTTTTTTGCAAATAGTCGTTTACATCGTTACACGAAAATTTGCAAATGGATTCCCTACTCACCATCAACTATTCACCACTCACTTTTTATATCTTGCAGCAATGGCCGCTACCTACCGTCGTATAACAAGAATTGTTTTTATTGTATTAAACTCTATTGTCGCTCTTGTTTTTCTATTGGCCTGTTTAGCCCCTATATTAAACCCGGTTAAATGGTGGTATATCGCTTTGCTTGGCTTAGGCTTTGGTGTTATCGTTATCACCCTTATCGCCTTTATCTTTTTTTGGGCCGTTTTTAATCCCAGGCTAATACTGATCTCACTGCTTTCACTTTTAATTGGCTATAAAAGCATCGGAACTTTTTTTGCATTCAACACCTCGCAAAAATTCAATTATCAAAAAAATAAGGAAACGCTTCGGATAGTGCATTGGAACGTAGCCCGCTTTACCGAGTGGCGTAAGAATAATAATAAGGGAAGCCAAACCCGCCTGAAAATGCTTGACCAGATCAAGGAGCAAAATGCAGACATACTTTGCATGCAGGAATTCTTCACATCCACTGATCCTATTTATTATGATAACCTGGATCCCATTATGAAAGAACTGGGTTATAAATATTATTACTATTCATGGATGAATGACGGAGATCAGCAATGGTCCGGTAATGCCATTTTTTCAAAGCTGCCGATCATTGATAGCGGTAAGATTTTTTTCCCGCATGCGAATTTTTCGGAAACATTGCTTCATGCCGACATTTTATATGGCAAGGATACCATACGGGTTTATACCACACACCTGCAATCGGTACAGTTTAAAAAAGAAGACTTCGACAACATAGAAGAAATAAAAGAAGATCAAAAAGATATAGTGCAAAACACAAAAGGAATTTTTGGAAAGTTGCGCAGGGCCTTTGCCTCCAGAAAGGAGCAGGCTGATGTTATTAAAGAAGTGCTGTCTAACGATCCTTACCCAACCATCTTTACCGGCGACTTTAATGACGTGCCCAACTCTTATGCCTATGCTACAATTAAAGGCGATAAACTGGAAGATGTTTTTTTGAAAAAAGGATTTGGTGTAGGCCGTACGTTCAATAATATTTCACCTACACTGCGAATAGATTATATTCTTGCCACAAAAGATTTTGAAGTAGCCCAGTTCAACCGCATCGTAAAAGATCTATCAGATCACTACATGCTGGTGGCGGATTTAAAGATGAAAAGCAGCAAGTAGCAGTAGCCTTGCTTCTGAGTTTTTGTACCCGGCAAAGTATTTCATAGCATCGTCTGTTGCGTCGCACTCTTGTACGTTTTATAATTCTAATCAGCATTAAACCAATCATTCTTCAAATATTTACTCTAGTCCCCATCATAAACAGTTTCTATTGTCATCCCGACACAGGAGGGATCTTTGAACTGCTTTGTAAACGACCGCTGTAAAAAGTAAAACTGATGGCAGCATTCATCAAACCACGATCCACAGATCCCTCCTGCGTCGGGATGACAGACGATCTTAATGCCAAATAGCATTCCTTATGTAGCCCAGCGGCAACGGAGCGTCGCCACTATCGCTTAATTAAGAATATAAGCTGGTAACCAAAAAACCTTCTCACAACTTTAAACGGCAAACAGTAAACTATTAAACTGTTGTTTCATTTCTTTGCAACCTATGAGCAAGCTGAAAGTTTACAATTCATACACAAGGGAAAAAGAGGACTTTGAATCATTAACACCCGGCCATGTAGGTATGTATGTATGCGGGCCTACTGTAAGCGGCGAAAGTCATTTAGGCCATGCCCGTCCTTATATAACTTTCGATGTTGTGTTCCGGTACCTTATGCACTTAGGCTATAAAGTGCGTTATGTACGCAATATTACCGATGCAGGCCATTTTGAAGAAGAAGGCCGCGAGGCCGAGGACAAGATTTCTAAAAAGGCCGTGATAGAAAAACTGGAGCCAATGGAGTTGGTACAGAAATACACTAACCTCTATCACTGGGCCATGAACAAATTTAATTGCCTTGAGCCAAGCATTGAGCCAACAGCCACCGGCCATATTGTAGAACAGATAGGAATGATTGAAAACATCATCAAAGCAGGCTATGCGTATGAAGTGGCCGGCAGTGTATATTTTGATGTAAAAAAATATGCGGAAGGGCATGAGTATGGGAAGTTAAGCGGAAGAGTAATTGATGATTTATTAGAAACTACAAGAGACCTGGAAGGCCAGGAAGACAAGCGGTCTAAAACTGATTTTGCTTTATGGAAAGCCGCACCGCCTGAGCATATCATGCGCTGGAAAAGTCCGTGGGGTGAAGGTTTCCCCGGATGGCATATTGAGTGCTCCGCGATGGCTACAAAATATTTAGGGCCGGAGTTTGATATTCATGGTGGAGGAATGGACCTGCAGTTTCCGCACCACGAAAGCGAGATAGCGCAAAGCACTATCTGCAATCATACTGCTCCAGTGCGGTACTGGATGCACAACAATATGATTACCATTAATGGTAAAAAAATGGGTAAGAGTTATGGCAATCAGATTATGCTTACTCAAATGTTCAGTGGCGATCATCCTCTGTTGGAGAAAGCTTATTCACCCATGACCATCCGCTTTTTTATTTTACAAACACATTACAGAAGTACACTTGATTTTAGCAACGATGCCCTGCTTGCTGCGGAGAAAGGACTGCGCCGGTTGATGGATGCGTATGAGTGGCTGAAGCAATTAGCAATCAGCAATGGGCAATCAGCCACAGAACCTGACAGGGAGTTGAATGAAAAAGTAGTAAGGCTGTTGAATGAATTTGATGAATTCATTAATGATGATTTTAGTACGGCTAAAGTGCTGGCCAATATGTTTGACCTCGTGCATGTCATTAATTCTATCAAAGACAAACAGATCAAATCCGATGCTTTATCAAAAGAAACAATGTTACTGCTTCAATCTAAAATGAAAGTATATGTAGAAGATATTTTAGGGCTGCAAGTAGAAGAAGAAGTTGGAAGCGATAAGTTAAAAGGTGTGATAAATGTATTAGTTGAACTGCGCAAAGAAGCCCGTGCAAAAAAGGACTGGGCAACTTCGGATAAGATCAGGAACCAGTTGGCGGAGGTAGGTATTCAGTTAAAAGATGAGAAAGATGGAGCCATGAGTTGGGCGGTTAGTTAACTGATTTTTTAAGTCTGCAAGCTTCCAGTTAACTTATTAATCAATCAACCAATCAACACCCGCATGGATTATATCGCTCATCTTTCCAAAGATAGTAAGCTGCGAAAAGTGTTAGCCGACCAGGATGCAGTGGAACTGACACCGCGTAAGAACATACCATTGCGGCTTTGTGCTTCCATCATGAGCCAACAACTTTCCACCAAAGTAGCCAAGGTAATCTTCCATCGTTTTCTTGAAATGTATGGTGGCAAAGAGCCAACACCGGAACAAATTGCGGCCACGCCATTTGATACACTCAGGGCCATTGGTTTGAGCAATGCTAAAACGCAATATGTATTAAACGTTGCGCAGTTTGCTATAGAAAATGGTTTGGACGATAAGAAGTTTCGCAAGATGAAAGACGAAGACGTTATTGCGCTTCTTACACAAATAAAAGGCGTAGGCAAATGGACGGTGGAAATGCTGCTGATGTTTACATTGGGCCGCGAAGATATTTTTGCTGTGGACGATTACGGCATACAGGTAGCTATGAAAAATATTTATGGTCTGGATGATAGCAATAAGAAAGAGTTTAAAGAAAAGATGCAGAAAATTTCTGCCAAATGGAGCCCGTATAGAACATATGCCTGTTTGCATTTATGGCAATGGAAGGATAGTTAGATTCGGTCAGTCATTGATAGGGTCATTTTGATTTCTATTCTTTGTGCAGTCTTGTAGTTTGCGAAAGGATATAGCAGCTCAAGTGATTGTTCCTTATTATATTGATCATTAACTAAGTTTAGAACTCACTTTTGTTCTATTGCCCGGCAATACATTGACCAGTATCTGAAGCCTGGAAGACTAGTTACCATTGACAAGTTGCGTGTAAAAGATCCGGGCGGCAGAGAGCTTAAGCTTCCCGCTTTGGTATATTATATAAAATAGTAGTATTCCTTATTCTGGACACCCTTCTTCATTCCTGAAGACGACCTTTGCCGCTATCGTTCAAATAAGAATAGGCTGCGTGTAGAAAACTCTCACTTCTACTACTAAAATAGAAGTGACGCAAGGTGTCGCGTCTCTTCTCAAATGTTTCTGCGGTACAAAATTTATTACATCTAACCAACCCTAAACTCCTAACTCCAAACTATAACTGTTTTACCCACGCATCCATCTTCCTTTCCAATACATCAAGCGGCATTACGCCGTCTTTCAACAACTCGTCATGGAAAGCCGCAAGGCTGAATTTATTTCCTAATTGTTGCTGGTACTTAGTTCTTACCTCCCTGATTTTTAATGCTCCCACTTTATACGAAAGCGCCTGTGCCGGTATAGCCATGTAGCGTTCTATTTCGGCAGTGGCGCCTTCTTCACTGATTGCTTCATTTTCGGTCATGTACTTAATAGCTTCTTCGCGGCTCATATTTTTTGTGTGCATGGCAACATCTACTACCAGCCGAATGGCCCTGTGAATTTCATCACCCAAAGCACCCATGTATTGAAACGGATCGGTATAAAGGCCCAGCTCTTTTCCTAACGATTCTGTGTATAAAGCCCAGCCTTCGCCCATAGCGCCATACCAGGCAAAGCGCTGAAACTTCGGCAGGCCTTCATTCTCCTGCTGTAAAGAAATCTGGTAGTGATGGCCTGGAATGGCTTCGTGCAAAAACAGGCTTTCCATACCTGACGTGGTGTTGAACCTGGTAGCATCTAAAATAGGTACATAAAATATTCCGGGACGCTTACCATCCGGTGTTCCCTGCTGGTATTCGGCACTGGCCGATGCCGCACGGAAAGCCTCTGTTTGGCGGATTTCAAAACCGGTTTTTGGTGTGCGGCCAAACATCTTTTTCAAGTTCGGATCAATGCGTTGCTGTATAGATTTAAAAGCGGCTAACACTTCACCCGCATGTTTGTAAGGCATGAAGCGCTTATCGGTTTTCATGTATTCAAAAAAAGTTTTAAGGTCACCTTTAAATCCTACGCTGTCTTTAATACGTTCCATCTCGGTACGAATACGGGCTACTTCTTTTAAACCTGTGTTGTAAATTTCATCAGGTGTTTTGTCAGTGGTTGTCCACCAACGAACTAAATATTTATACCGCTCGGCACTGTCAGGCATTGCACCGATACCTGTTGTGGTTCTTGCCTTTGGCAAATACTCAGTTTGTAGAAAGTTGTGTAAACGTTGATAGGCAGGTAATATAGAACCTGTGATAACAGCAGTCAGCCTTGCCTTGATAGAATCTTTTTCGGTTACAGTTAAGGTGGTTGGAAAAGTTTTTAGAGGCCCAAAGAAAACACCGCTAGTATCAGCCTTGCTTAATTCTTTCATTTGCGGGATCATCTTTACCACTAACGCTTTTGGGAGTACCATGTTGGCCTCTATTCCTTTTCTGAAATAAATAATTGCCGAATCGGCCCACGCAGAAAACTGGCCGGCACGACTAATCCAGTTCTCATAATCTCTTGCTGTTTTAAATGGTTGATTCCCGGTGCCGGAGCCCAACTGGCCCATATCTAATTGCAATCCCCAAAACTGTTGAAAAGGAATATAATTGTCCCTGAACTTCAACCCCTCTACTTGTATTTCCATTTCACGCTTAAAAATATCATAGCTGATCTGGTTCCTTTCGCTTAGGTCTTCTCTTTTAGTTTGACCCAGTGTAGTTAAATACTTGGTGTAAAACCTTTTCAGGCTATCGCGAAATGAGTCTGTGAAAGGAATAGTAAGCCGGTCATTGTAAAGACTATCGCCGCTGGCAGTAGCTTCTAAAGGAAATAACTGCATACGTTCATTCCAATAGGAGTCAAATACTTTATCCAAATCTTTGGAAGAAGCAGTTGCAGAAGAGGCTTGCCCTTTTTGCTCATTGTTACAAGCGATAGCCATCAGCAATACAAATAAGAAAAACAAATAACGCATAGAGGTTAATTTAAGGTAGCTGTGAAATTAGCCCAATAGTATTTACAGGCACTGCAGTTGGTCTAAGAATCTCCTGCCAACGGAGGTTTCACAATTTTTTCTCAAAGCCTTGCAACAATCATTGTCTTCCCTACATTTGCCTTAATGGAATATAATACAACCAGGAATCATTTAACCATGCGGGAGTATGGCCGCCATATTCAAAAAATGGTGGAGCATTTGATGACTATCGAAGATAAAGAACGCCGCCAGCGCAATGCGCAGGTGGTTATTGAACTGATGGGGGTTTTAAACCCGCACTTGAAAAACGTTGAGGACTTTCGCCATAAATTATGGGATCACCTTTTCTATGTTTCCGATTTTAAGCTGGATGTGGATTCGCCTTATCCCATTCCGCAAAAAGAAACTTACAAAGCAAAGCCCGCACCTTTGCCTTATCCAAAGCGCTATCCTAAATTTTCGCACCTGGGCAAAAACCTGGAACTGGTGATTAATAAAGCTTTAGCCGAGGAAAACCCTGAAAAACGCCAGGGCTTTGCTAATGCAGTGGCCTACTATATGAAGCTGGCTTACACCAACTGGCATAAGGACACCGTGCATGATGATGCGATACAAAGTGAATTAACTTCTATTACTCAGGGACAGTTGGAATTTACCAATACGCCGTATGTAAAAGCCTACCGTATGCAGCAGGACACCCGTGAAAACCGGAGTGGTTATGGCCGGCAGCAGCGGGGAAAGTTTCAGCAACGCAGTGGCGGAGGCGGTGGTGCTATGCAGCAACGTAACGACAATCGTAACGATAACCGTAACGATAGCCGCAACAATAACAATAATAACCGTCATAGCGGGAAGAAGCGGTTTAAGTGAGACAAATAGCGGGTAGCAAATGGCCAGTAGCAAGTAGCTCCTGAGGCCGGTTAAGGTTTACTCATTCAACAATCTTTTATCAGGAGTTTTGTTTAAAGGCTTTTGAATTGCTGCATAGCGACAAAGAATGTACAAGAGTGCGACGCAAGTAAAGCTTGATAGTACCCCAGTTAGCCGGGTTTAAAATAAGCAAGTGACAATAAACTATACCCGCAATTAGAAAAACGAATAACAGAAAGGCTACTTGCTACTGGCTGCTTGCTACCCGCTATTTCTTTAACAATCCCATTTGTTTTTTACCACTAATTTGCCTCTGTAAACTGCTCCACCAATCGCTTTATTGTATAGAACTATTCAACATGCAAAGATATTTATCCGCATTTTTTGCCTCATTATTTATACTCCTTGGCGCCGCCACATTTGGCCAGGAAACCGATACTACAAAGGTTACTTCTGTTGATCCTGATTTGCTGAACATCGGTGCCGCAAAAGTGCCAAAGGAATATACCATACGCACTGTAAAAATTTCAGGGATCAGTACGCTGGATACGGCAATCGTACAATCTATCTCTGGTTTACAGGTAGGGGATAAAGTAATGCTTCCGGGTGGTGATGCGTTTTCAAGAGCTATCAACAACCTTTGGAAGCAAAAGCTTTTTGCTAACGCTAAAGTGTTTATTACAGCAATTGATGGCAATAATGTTGATTTGGAAATACAAGTGCAGGAAAGGCCGCGGTTAGCCAGCTTTAAATTTATAGGCGTTACCAAAGGACAGGCAGATGAGTTGCAAGGCAAAATCAACCTGGCAAAATCAACCATTATTACGGAGAACACAAAACGTAATGCAATAGATATTATTAAAAAGTTCTTTGCTGAAAAAGGATTTTTAAATGCAAAAGTCCGGATTGATGAAGTAGTTGACCGTACATTGGCTAATTCACGTTCACTAACTTTTTATATTAATAAAGGCGAGAAAGTGCGCATCAGCGATGTAGTGTTTTACGATAATGAAGCCGTTTCAACTTCTACATTAAAGAAACAATTATCCGATACGAAGGAAAAAAGCAGGCTTCGTTTTAAGCCGGAGCCTATTCCGCAGGTTTATGGTACCAATGCCCGCCCTACCTTAGGAGAGTACATTAACAATTATGGTTTTCTGTATCCTTCAAAAACCAAAAGCTTTTTAGATCCGTATTTTCGTTTTCGCCCGTTTACCGGGGCTAAGTTCGACCGGACTAAATACGAGGACAACAAAGACAAAGTATTAAATTATTACAATTCGCTTGGCTATAGGGATGCACAGATTGTGGCCGATACGCAAACGCTTAATACCGAAGGCAACCGGATGCAGGTGCACATTAAAGTAAGTGAAGGCCGCAAATATTATTTTGGCGATATCACCTGGAAAGGCAACACAAAATACCCTGACTCTCTTCTTTCTTCTATCCTGAACATTCAGAAAGGCGACATTTATAACATCGATTTACTAAACAGGCGGCTGGGTAAATCAATAAGCCCGGAAGGGGGTGACATCAGTGGCTTGTATATGGATGATGGCTATCTTTTCTTCCAAACAGAGGCCGTAGAAACTTCGGTTTATAACGATACCATTAATTATGAAATAAGGGTAAGAGAAGGCACACAAGCCCGCATCCGCAATATCAATATTACGGGTAATGATAAAACAAAGGATTACGTTATCCGCCGTGAGTTGCGCACAGTGCCGGGAAACTTATTCAGCCGGTCTGATTTGATTCGTTCACAAAGAGAATTGGCTGCCCTAAACTTTTTTAACCAGGAAAAGATCAACCCTAACGTTGTTCCTAACCAGGATGATGGCACCGTGGATATTACATGGGAGCTGGAAGAAAAATCTTCTGACCAGTTAGAGCTTTCTGCCGGCTTTGGCGGTGGTATCGGCTTCACCGGTACGCTGGGTGTTACGTTCAACAACTTCTCCTTAAAAAATATTTTAAAGAAAGAAGCATGGGATCCATTGCCAATGGGCGATGGTCAAAAGCTAAGCATCCGCTACCAGTCAAACGGCCGTGCGTTTAACTCATACAACTTCTCTTTCACAGAGCCTTGGCTCGGTGGAAAAAAACGTAATTCACTAACCTTTGGTATCAGCCGTAGTAAATTTTCCAATGCGTATGATTATGCAACCGGCACATTTGATAAAGCGCGGAGCGATACCAACTACTTAAAAACAACTTCTATTTTTGTTTCCCTGGGTAAGCAATTGAAATGGCCAGATGATTTTTTCAGCCTGGTGTATTCTTTAAATTATACCCGCTACGATTTGCGCAACTATCCAATATTCCAGGGTTTGGATGATGGAGTTTCCAATAACGTTTCTTTACGTATCGGCTTGCAGCGGTCGTCTATTTTCGATCCTACTTTCCCCCGCAGCGGCTCTAATTTTTCTGCAACCGTGCAGTTTACACCGCCTTATTCTTTGTTCAACAAGGATGTGGTTAATTCAGAAAACCCTTATAAAAATCCGGAGTACCATAAATGGCGTTTCACCTCTGAGTGGTTTGTGCCTTTGGGCAAGCCGGGTGGTGCGGATAAAAACCGCCAGTTTGTATTAAAATTAGCAGCTAAGTACGGCTTCATTGGCCGCTATAATAAAAAGCTGGACTTCTCGCCGTTTGAACGTTTTCAGTTAGGTGGCGATGGATTGACAAACAACAATGGGATTTTAGGATACGACATCATTGCCCTGCGTGGCTACCCGGTGTTTGATATTTCTGACCCGGCAATTAATAATCCCGATCAAACAAGTGCCAGCCGCTTCTTTACCATTTTTAATAAATATTCAATGGAGTTGCGTTATCCTTTAGTAACCAACCCAGGTAGCACTATTTACGCCTTAACATTTTTTGATGCGGCTAACGGCTGGTACTCATTTAAAGATTACAATCCCTTTAAGTTACGCCGTAGCGTAGGTGTGGGTATGCGTTTCTTTTTGCCGATGTTTGGCTTGTTAGGTTTCGATTATGGAATTGGTTTAGATCGCATAACACCGGGCAACCCGGGATTGAAGAATTCAGCACGATTTACATTTATGCTGGGCCAGGAACCAGAATAAGGATGATTGGTTAATTAGTAAAACGTAAGGACTAGCCCTGTGCATGTCCTCTTAAACAATAAAACTAAAACACATTATGAAAAAGTTTTTGTTTGTCATTTGTTTTTTGTCATTTGGGATTTTAGGCTTCACCCAGCGATATGCTATTATTGATACGAAGTATATACTGGATAAAATGCCGGAGTACAAAACAGCGCAAAAGCAATTGGATGATATTGCCGCTACCTGGCAAAAAGAAATTGATGGGGCGCAGGTGGAATTAGATAAGATGTATAAAGATTTTGATGCCGAGCAGGTAATGCTTAGCGATGACTTAAAACAAAAACGCCAGGATCAGTTGTTTACCAAAGAAAAAACCCTGCGTGATCTGCAACGTAAACGTTTTGGTTTTGAAGGCGACCTGTTTAAAAAAAGGCAGGAGTTGGTAAAGCCTGTTCAGGATAAAGTATTTAATGCCGTGCAAAAATTAGCGGTGCAAAGGGGATACGATTTCATCCTTGATAAAAGTGAAGGCATTACGGTTATATTTGCCGACCCTAAGCTGGAAAAAAGTGATGATGTAATAAGGGAATTAGGCATTAAATAAATATTTGTAAAAAGAATAGCTGCATACAACGAAAGGCTACAATCAACTATCATAACTATAACATCAAAAAAATCTCAATGAACAAGATCAAATTATTTTTATTGGCAGCTATTGTAACTGTTGCTGCAAACAATGTACAGGGTCAAAAAGCAGGGTACATGAACATAGAACAGATGCTTTCTATTATGCCTGAAGTAGGTAAAATAGATACGCTTCTTAAAAAGTTTCAAACCGATTCTTTAAATACGGAATTTCAGGGCCTGGTTCAGGATTATAACTACAAGGATAGCATGTTGAATAAATCTGATACCAGCAAAATGCCTTCAACCATTAAGCGCCAGTATCGCCAGGATTTAGAATCTATCGCTTACCAGGTACAAAACTGGCAGCAAATTTCTCAGAATGTAATGCAATCAAAACAACAAGAGTTGCTGGCACCTATTTATCAAAGAATATACACAGCCATTAACCAGGTAGCCAAGGAAAATGGGTATGCTTATGTATATAAAGAAGAAGCGTTGATAGTGGCGCCTCCGGCAGATAATATGTTGCCATTGGTAGCTAAAAAGCTGAATATAAAATTGCCTACACAGGACAATGGA
This sequence comes from Flavisolibacter sp., assembly GCA_028288675.1. Classification (GTDB taxonomy): domain Bacteria; phylum Bacteroidota; class Bacteroidia; order Chitinophagales; family Chitinophagaceae; genus Flavisolibacter. Next base: position 16,052 of record JAQBNG010000061.1, read on the forward strand.
GCCGCTGGTAACAGACCTGCTGCAAATAAGCCAACGACTACTAAGAAAAGTCAATAAGAAGTTTTTGCTTTCTAACTATTTATCCCGCATTCAAAAAATGCGGGATTTTTTATTCGCGGATTTAGCTGTTTTGAATGGATTAACAGGATTGCGTTTTTTGTCTGTTTTCGGATACGCCATTGGCGTGTTTCTACGTTCATTTCATCATTAAGACATGCCAGGAGCATGTCCCTACTTTCGGCCTTTCGCAGTTCTGCCTTCCCTTCATCATTCAACATTCCTTGTTCGTCTGTTCATCTGTTCAATATTCCCTTCCTACCTTCGCCGCCTAATAAATTACAATGGCAAAATCAACAATAGTGATTGACGTGGAACTTGACGAACAAAAGGTTCCTGTAGATATTGCATGGAAGGCGACCGATAGCTCTATGGAAAGGCCGCAGCAAGCCAAAGCAGTTATGCTTTCGCTGTGGGATGGAGCAGATAAGGCGGCGCTTCGTATAGATTTATGGACTCAAAAAATGATGGTAGATGAAATGGCCGACTTTTATTATCAAACATTAATGACCATGGCCGATACTTTTCAACGAGCCACGAAGCAAAGTGAATTAACTGATGAAATGAAGGCCTTTGCGCAAACATTTTATAAGAAATTCCAGGAGATACAGATGAAGGAGAATAAAGCGTGATGGTTAGCATATATGGGGCCATCCCAAAAAGAATACCGGGTCATCGGATTGGTACAAGCATAACAGCATTGTTGCATAGCACGACAACCACAAACCTCAAACTACAAACCACAAACATTTTATGAACCTCGAAGAACAAATAATGGCGCAGATGAAAGACGCCATGAAAGCAAAAGACGAAGCAGGCTTGCGCGGATTAAGGGCTATTAAAGCTGAAATTATAAAAGCCAAAACAGAGCCCGGCGCCGGTGGCGAAATATCTGCAGACAAGGAGCTAAGCATGTTGCAAAAAATGATGAAGCAGCGTAAGGACTCTTTAGAAATTTACCAGCAGCAAAACCGTGCAGACTTAGCCGTAAAAGAAGAAGAGGAAATAGCCATTATTGAAAAGTTTTTACCAAAGCAATTAAGCGCTGAAGAATTAAAGATGGAACTACAACAAATTATTGCCGAAACCGGGGCCGCTTCCGCAGCCGATTTGGGCAAGGTGATGGGAATGGCTACCAAGCGTTTAGCCGGCAAGGCTGATGGTAAAACAATATCTGCTACCGTAAAAGAGCTGCTTGCTAAATAAAAGTATACAGTACGAAGTAGGCAGTAAGCAGCAGACTCTGACTGGATACTGCTTACTGCCTACTCAAACATTCAACAATGCTGATTGATGTTATCGTTTTTGTTCTTTTAATCATGGCCATCTTTAAGGGGCTAAGTAAAGGGTTTATTGTTGCCCTTTTTTCTTTCCTGGCTTTTATTATAGGTATCGCTGCTGCGCTGAAATTATCTACGGCTATGGCAGCCTATATTGGGGATAATGTAGCGGTATCGCAACGATGGCTTCCATTTGCCGCTTTTATTGTGGTTTTTATACTTGTAGTACTGTTGGTAAGGTTAGGTGCTAAATTATTGCAGGGAGCCGTGCAAATGGTAATGCTTGGATGGTTAAATCGTATTGGAGGAGTCATATTTTATATACTTATTTACTTTTTTATTTTCAGCATTATCCTTTTTTACGCAACGCAGTTAAACCTGGTAAAACCTGCCACTGCACAAGCATCAGTTACGTATGGTTTTATTCAACCCTTTGGGCCGAAAGTAATAGAGCTATTAGGTTCAATTATTCCTTTCTTTAAAAATATGTTTGAAGAACTGCTTCATTTTTTTGATGCTGTTGCCGATAAAAAACCAGCGGCATAAGATTTTAATAGCGAATATTGAATGGTGAACGAAAGCCAGCAACTTAAGTCTCTTATTCACCATTCGTGTTTTGTACAAAAGGTGTTACTTTAGCAATATTTCAATAGTTTGCACATGCTGTATGCGGTAAAAGAACAAGGTAAATTCAGGTACATTGAAGAGGGTGATGGAGAGCCATTGGTTTTGCTGCACGGATTATTTGGCGCCCTAAGCAATTTTAAAGATCTGGTTGAACACTTTCGCCGGCACTACAAAGTGATCGTTCCCTTGCTGCCTCTTTTTGAACTGGATATTCTACACACTTCGGTTGGCGGTCTGGCCAAACATGTTCATAAATTTTTAGAAGTAAAAGACCTTAACGAAGTGCATTTATTAGGCAACTCTTTAGGTGGGCATGTGGCGCTTGTACATACATTAAAGCATCCCGAACGAATAAAAACCCTCATTTTAACCGGCTCTTCCGGTTTATTTGAAAACGGCATGGGTGATTCCTATCCTAAACGTGGCGATTATGAATACATCCGAAAAAAAACAGAGATCACATTTTACGATCCTGCAATGGCAACAAAAGAGTTGGTAGATGAAGTGTTTGAGATTACCCGCAACCGTATCAAAGTAATTAAAATAATAGCCCTTGCCAAAAGTGCTATACGCAATAATTTAGGCGAAGAACTCAGTACTATAAAGCAACCTACTTTGTTAGTCTGGGGGGCTAACGATACCATAACTCCCCCCTTTGTGGCACGGGAATTTAACAAGCTTATCCCGGCCAGCGAACTTCATTTTATCGATCAGTGCGGCCATGCCCCAATGATGGAGCGTCCCCAGGAGTTCAATGTTGTTTTAGATAATTTTTTGAAAAAACACGTCTCCACTGCAACAGTTGCTTAGGTTAGGGTGTCTTCTTAGTATCACCTTTTTATTAAATGCTACCGTTCTATGTTAACACGTGACCTCATTTCAAATACAATTCCTCATCTGCTTAAAAGCGATACCGTTTATCATGCCTTGCAATTGATGAACGATTATCATGTAACGCATTTACCCGTAGTGGAAAATGAAAGTTACCTGGGCATCATCAGCGAAGAGCAATTACTGCAAAGCGATGAGGAGACTCCATTAAATGAACTACACATCACCGATGGAACGACATCGGTGGGCGCCAACGAACACTTTCTAAAAGCGATTCAAACGGCTGTCGTTAATAATCTCAGCATCGTTCCGGTAGTGGAAGAGAAGCAACTCTTAGGTATTGTAACTTATAACGACCTGTTGCGCAATGCATCGGAGTTTATGAGCCTTAACCAGCCAGGGGCTCTTATTGTCCTTGAGATGGAAAATCAAAATTATTCCTTTACGGAAATTAACCGGATAGTAGAAAGCAACGACGCGAAGATTACACAGCTTAATACTTATATTGATATTGCGACCGGCCTCACTCAAATTACCATCAGGGTAAATAAAATGGAAGTATCCGATCTGTTAAGCACCTTTCAGCGTTATGAGTATAATGTAAAATATTATTTTGGTGAGGAACTATATGAAAATGAACTGAAAATAAACTACGATAACCTGATGAACTATCTTAAAATTTAATACTACTTTTCTCACGCCTATTAACTGTATATTCGGTACAGTATTTTCAGTATTAAATTATAATACCTTTCTTTTTAATGAGACGATGCCTGCCAATAATCGGATTCTGTGTGGTTCTTTTGTCGTTTGGCAATTTAAAGGCGCAGGACGCATCCGGCACTTCTGTGGTAATTTATTCTACAGACAAAACCCAGGCTGTTACCGCTACTAGCGCAGATACCCTTTATGCGGTTAAAGAGATTTATATAACGGGCAACAAGCGTACCCGCAACTCTACCATACTTCGGGAGCTTCCTTTTAAAAAGCTTGATACATACCCGCTTTCTGTACTTATAGAAAACCTGGAGCAAACCAAACGACAACTAATCAACACGGGCCTTTTTAGAACCGTGGTGGTGTATTTAAAAAGCATTGAAGATCAAGATGCGTATGTAAATATAGAGGTAGAAGAAAAATGGTATTTTTTCCCCCAGCCATTTTTGCGGTTAGCCAATGGGACTTTTAGCCAGTGGAACCAAAGAGGCAGGAATTTAGATCATTTGAATTATGGCATCAGGCTTACTCAATATAATTTTTCGGGCCGTAATGATAAAGTTCACCTGCAGCTAACTAATGGCTATAGCAGAAAAATAGCATTACAATACCAGGGATTATATTTCGACAAGGACTTAAAATGGTGGAGTAACATCAACATAGCACATGGTAAAAGCAGAGAGCTAAACTATGCTACCGAAAACAATAAGCTGCTGGCGGTAAAAAATCCCGATGGCTTTTTGTACGAGTTTTTTCAGACTTCGTTCGATTTGGTTTATCGTCCGGCAATAAAAACAAGACACCAGTTAACTATTGGTTATATCTCTAACCGGATTGGAGATACCGTAGCCAAATTAAATGAAAACTATTCCTCTAACAACACCTATCATTATCCCTATATCAGTTACGGCGTTTCGTTTACCGATTATGATTTTAACTCTTACCCCACCCGTGGCAAAGCCGGGGAGGTGTCATTACATAAAGCAGGAATTAACAGCCCTGTTAATTTATGGCAACTCTCTACAAAGGCCACTAAGTATTGGCCGGTTGGCAAAAGAGGATATTTTACCAGCATGGTGGCGGGCATGATTAAACTGCCCTTTAAGCAGCCTTACATCACACAAGGGTTTTTGGGCTACGGAGATGCTTTTTTACAGGGCTACGAAAACTATATTGTAGATGGTGTAGCAGGCGCTTATACCAAACAAACAATTGCTTTTAATGTAATTAATACACAGGTTACATTACCAATGAATAAACGGTTTAAGTCATTGCGTAATGTGCCTTTTAAAGTATATGTAAAAGGGTTCGCCAATGCAGGCTATGTGCACAATCCAAATCAAACACTCAGGAATGAATTAAACAACCGGATGCTGTACAGCACAGGTTTTGGGTTAGACATAGTTGCTTTTACCGACTTAGTATTTAAAATAGAATGGAGCTTTAACCAGTTAGGGCAAAACGCAGTGTACATGCATCAGTAGAAAAGTTCGTAGTTTGCGGTTCTGGTTTTCAGTTAGCAGTTGTGCAAATTCTTGCAGGTATTACCTGCATGTTTTGCAAACGGCCAACGTTGTAATAAGAAAACGGTAAACAAAGAAACTTGAAGGTAGCCATATACAGCCGGGTGTTAGAAAGCACCCAGCAAAAAGACGTACAGCTTTTTTTTGATGAACTGGAAAAGGAAGGTATTATTCCTGTCATCTTTAATGAATTTTTTGAACAAGCCACCCGGCATCTGTCACTTCCAGCCACCACCCAAACCTTCTCCCATCACTCGCAGCTTACACCTGACATAGACTTTTTAATAAGCCTTGGCGGCGATGGAACTTTATTAGATACGGTTACATTGATTCGCAATAAAGCTATTCCGGTTGTAGGAATTAATTTTGGACGGCTTGGCTTCCTTGCGTCTATCGGCCGCGAAGAAATGGTAGAAGCGGTGAAAGCCTTAGCCCGCCGATCCTATATAATTGACCGCCGCTCCCTGATTCATTTAGATTCCAACATACCCCTTTTTAATGATGTGCCTTATGCACTGAATGAGTTCGCCATTCATAAACGGGACATCGCACCCATGATTAAAATTCATACGTACCTGAATGGCGAATTACTAAATACCTATTGGGCCGATGGATTGATTTTGGCCACACCTACCGGTTCTACAGGCTATTCGCTAAGTTGTGCCGGGCCGGTTGTTTTCCCTGAATCAGGCTCTTTTGTATTAACGCCTATCGCACCGCATAATTTAAATGTCAGGCCTATTATCATCCCCGATAATACCATTGTGTCTTTTGAAATAGAAAGCCGCTCCGATGAGATAATCTGCGCTCTGGACTCCCGCCGCGAACTGGTAGATAAAAATGTTCTGCTCGCCATAAGAAAAGAGACCTTCGGAATCAACCTTGTACGGTTAAATGAAAACAACTTTCTGCAAACCTTGCGCAATAAACTCTCCTGGGGATTAGACAAGCGAAATTAAAAGGACACGGAAGCCAGAACTCAGGAATCACTACTATATTTCGAAAACAAACAGTGCATTTTTAATTCTTCTATCATAACTGCCTCAACCTAATTTGTATTTTGTTCTGACTCCTGACTCCTGTCTCCTGAATTCTTTCTCTCGTATACCAAATGCCCAAAATATTCGTTTCTGTTTTATCAAAAACCTTATTTTGCACACTATGATAAAATTACTGGCTGCTGTTTTATTATGCTTCCCTATGACACTTCTGGCGCAGAACCAGAACTCGTACGTTCAGGAAGGCGAGTTTGGTTTTGGTGTGGGTGCCGGCCATTATTTTGGAGACTTAAACACAAGAGCAAGGCTAAACCGTCCAAAAATTGCTGCTGGTCTTTTCTTCCGTAAAAATTTCGGTAATTATATAGCCGTTCGCTTAGCTGGTAATTTTGCCCAATTAGGTTATTCAGATGTTTACAATGACCACAATGAATTTATGCGCCGCCGCAACCTGAGCTTTAATACTAAAGTATGGGAACTGGCTTTGCAGGGCGATTTTAATTTTTACCGCTTTATGCCTGGCGAACCTGATTTCAGATTTACTCCCTACATAACCTTTGGCGTAAGTGCATTTAGTTATGACCCGTATGCTTACCTGCAGGGAGAGAAATATTTTCTTCGTCCGTTAGGCACCGAAGGGCAGGGGTCAGGCGACTCAACGCTTGGTAACCGCAAGCCTTACAGCACGATGGCATTGGCTATCCCTTTTGGCGTTGGAATAAAGTATGCTTTGAATGACCGCATCAACATTGGTTTTGAAGTGGTACACCGCTTTGCCAATACCGATTATTTAGATGATGTAAGTACAACTTATCCTGGGATAGGCTCGTTTCCGCCAAACCCTGATGGCAGCCCTTCGCCTGCTTTTTTATTAAGCGACCGCTCCTATGAAACTGGTATACCTATTGGTAATAAATTACAGCAAAGAGGTAACAGTCAGAATAAAGACCAGTTTGTGACAGCTATGTTCTATCTCAGTTTTAATTTACAATCGTATAAATGCCCAACTGCCAACTAACCACGGATTGGCTGGATTATAAAGGATTAGCACAGATAAGTTCTGTGCTTTTTTATTTTCTCTACAGCAGTAAAAAGCTTTTGTAATACCACAAGTCTGTTATTTACATTTGCTGCGACTTACTATTAAATTATTGTCAGAAGCTGTAAGCTGCCAATTAATAATCAGGAGGAAATTTCTTTTATGGACATTTTATCACAAATAGAAAAAGCAACTTTACCAAAGCATATCGCAATCATCATGGATGGTAATGGTCGCTGGGCAAAAGAGCAGGGAATGGACCGGCTGTTCGGTCACTATCATGGTGTGGAAAGTGTAAGGGATATTGTAGAAGGCTGCGCCGAATTAGAGATTGGTTACCTAACACTGTATGCCTTCTCCACCGAAAACTGGGACCGTCCACAGTACGAGGTAATTGGCCTGATGGAGTTGCTGGTAAAAACCATCAGGGGTGAAGTGGAAAGCCTGAATAAAAACAATATCCGCCTGCATGTTATTGGCGATGTAAATATGTTACCCGACTATGCACAAAAAGAATTAGCGGAAGCCTTACAGATCACAAAACAAAATACCGGGCTGCAACTAATAATGGCCCTTAGCTATAGCGGCCGCTGGGAGTTGTTGAACGCTGTAAAAAGCATTGCACACGAAGTAAAAAGTGGCAGGATTGAAGTAGAAGAAATAGACCAGGATACGCTACAGAAATTTTTAACTACCTCCGAATTTCCTGATCCGGAACTTATGATTCGGACCAGCGGCGAATATCGCATCTCTAATTTTTTATTATATCAATTGGCTTATGCTGAATTGTATTTTACGCAGGTACGCTGGCCCGATTTCCGCAAACAAAACTTGTATGAAGCGCTGCTTGATTATCAAAACCGCGAACGGCGTTTTGGCAAAACAGGTGAGCAGGTGAAAGCAAGTTTATAGTCACAGGCTCGTCATCCGGCACTGCTTTCTCCTTCATATGTATTTCGTATTCTTTCCCATGCATTTGTATATTTTCATATCTTCTAATTTGCATATTATATACCATGTCATCTTTTGAAGTAATCGGCGGCAAAAAATTGAAAGGCGAGATCATTCCGCAAGGCGCAAAGAACGAGGCCTTACAAATCATCAGTGCTGTAATGCTTACTGATGAAAAAGTAACTGTCACTAACATCCCGGATATTATAGATGTAAACAATTTAATTGAACTGCTGCAGGCAATGAATGTAAAGGTGGAACGACCTGACAGGCATACCTGCATTTTCCAGGCCGCAGATGTGGATTTAGATATTTTGCGCAGCCCGGAATTCAAAAATAAAAGTGGAACGCTACGCGGCTCCGTAATGCTTGCCGGGCCAATGCTGGGCCGTTTTAAAAAAGCTTTCATTTCTAAACCAGGTGGTGATAAGATTGGCAGGCGGCGATTAGATACACATCTTCTGGGCTTTCAAAAGCTGGGGGCAGAAATGATCTATTACCCCGAAGATGCCCTGTTTTATTTTTCTACCGAAGGCTTAAAAGGCACCTATCTTTTATTGGATGAACCTTCAGTAACAGGTACGGCTAACATAGTTATGGCGGCTGTGTTAGCAAAAGGCGTAACCATTATTTACAACGCGGCTTGCGAACCCTACATACAACAGTTGTGTCGTATGCTGAACAAAATGGGTGCGGACATTACCGGTATAGGAAGTAACCAGTTGGTGATTGAAGGCGTAGAAAAATTGTATGGAACTGAGCATCGCATCCTTCCTGATATGATTGAGATTGGCTCTTTCATTGGCCTCGCCGCCATGACGCAAAGCGACATCACTATAAAGAATTGCAGTGTTGAATACCTCGGTGTGATACCGGAAAAATTTCGCCAGTTAGGAATAGAATTGAACATAGTTGGCGATGATATTCATATCCCGGAGCAGGAGAGCTACCAGATTCAAACCTACATGGATGGTGGCGTACTTACTATCTACGATCATCCCTGGCCGGGCTTTACCCCGGATCTTTTAAGTATTGTTTTGGTAGTGGCCACACAGGCGAAAGGCTCGGTATTGGTGCATCAGAAAATGTTTGAAAGCCGGTTGTTCTTTGTTGACAAGCTGATTGAAATGGGTGCGCAAATTATTTTGTGCGATCCGCACCGGGCAGCCGTAATTGGTCTTGAGAGAAAATATAAACTGCGTGGCATTAACATGACATCGCCGGACATACGTGCCGGTGTGGCACTGCTGATTGCAGCGCTTAGCGCTGAAGGTAAAAGTATCATTCAAAACATTGACCAGATAGATAGAGGGTATCAATATATAGATGAAAGGTTGCGGAGTTTGGGGGCGGAGATACGCCGGATTAACTAATGGTTTTAGAACTTAGTAATTTTAAAACACATTTTAAAAACGACATTTCAAAGGCTCCCTATCCTCTAACCCACTCCACTTTCTCCTCAACCGGTTTCCTCTTCCCCGCTGGCGATGGCGTAGCCACATGCGCCAAATAAAAAAACCCAAGTAGTTTATCATCATCATTTAAACCAAAAAATTCTTTACCGCTTTGCTTATATGTTACGCCACCGGTTGTCCAGTAGCCACCTAACCCATAAGCTGTAACCGATAAATAAATATTTTGAACAGCGCAGGAAACAGCGGCTATTTCTTCCATTTCCGGAAATTTTTTATTCGGGTCACGCTTTAAGCAAAGCGCAATTACATGAGATGCCAT
>JAQBNG010000202.1 GCA_028288675.1 Flavisolibacter sp.
ACTCCATGTCAGGTGATACATTGTCTGCATCCGGCAATAATAGCATTTAAGATACCCAAGAGAAATTATCGCGTATGTGGTACGGCTGTTGATAGTTTACTCCATTGTTATGGATCTGTTTTTCCAGCAGTTCTAATCAGCGAGGAACTATACCCTGCAGCTTAGGTAATTTAAACTTCCCGCAGCATGATTATGTGCTATGAATTTTTGGAGCTGAATAGAGACTTTACTTTGCAAAAATTAAATCTTCTGGTATGTTGATACCGATTAACTGATGTCTGTCAAGCGAATAATCTTGTCTCCCAAAAATTGAAATATTGACTTTCCCTTTAGCTTTACTTCATCTCCTTTCTTTAGGCCATTGGGAAAGTCCATTGCTAAAATTGCTTTATACTCTATTTCAATTTCTGTTTTATCGTTTTGGTGAACAAAAGAGGTAACTGTCTGTGTCCTTACAGAAAAGTAATTTTTAGCTTGTTCTGCTTGTTCTCTGAATGCTTTTAATCCCTTCAGCAAAAGATTTGTTTCACCATTTGAAACATTCTCAAAAACTATTTTTTCATCAAAATTTGAAATCATTTTATCAATGTCAAAATGGTTGTACCCCTCTATATAATTATTGATCAATGCTTCCCTGTCTTTCATAAATGATGTAATAAAAATACTATCAGCTTACTTCTTCATGCATAATTAAACATTTGACCCACTTACCGCTAACGCCCAAAGCGTTTGTGATGTAGTGGAAGCCTGTGTTCAAACAGCTTTACGTCTGCTTTGTAGTTTAATGATGTTTTATTGCTAAAATTTAGCACTTCAGCCACTATTTTACAAACGCTTTGTTAGCGGCACTGCTAACTACATTATCAGCTTTTTGTATGGTTTTGGTTTGACTATGGCCATTTTACTTTGGAATTTTATGTCTTGTTTTTCAATGTGACTTTGTTGTAAGTCAGTATAACAGTTGTATAAATAAACCAAAGCAGCGAAAAGGCAACTAAACCTTTTAGATTCCATTGAAGATCTTCAGGGTCAAAGCGTCCATGAATTCGGCTGTGGAAGAATTTATTTGAGTACGCCTGCCCGTACTCTATTACCATGCCGAACACGTAAAGTGCAATAAAAATCAGGACATGCCTTGCAAGGTTAGACTTTGTAAATAAAACATTTAAAAAAGCAGCCGCCAGGAAGTAAAAGGTTGCGTGTAATTCTTTATCAACGTGTCGAAAACCCGATGGCAGCTTTACCATAAAACCAATAATAGCAACTGCAAAACATACAAATACGACAACGATTCGCTGGCTGACTGTGAGACCGATTTTCATAAGCTTACTTTAAAACAAAAGCAAAATCTCCTATGAAAACGTTTTTATTACTAAAATATTGAGAGGGAGTTTCTTGGCTTCACAGTGAGGGTAGTTACCGCTAACGTTTATCGGCTTGGTGTTCGGTGGGGGTTTATGTCCGTACAGCCGATACTAAAGCCGATTAGAATTATTGATGATGAATTTAAGAACTAATGCTAAATTATTAGCGTAGAGCCGAAACTGAAGCTAATAGCGAAATGCAGCCGAAGTTCCAATGTCATGCCCCGATAACGCCAGGCCCCATGTTGTGCGTTCGTTTTTTCTCCACAATAATTTTTGAACAGTATTATACTAAAGCGCTAATTGTTTGCAATATTCCAGGTTGTCAAAAAAGCCAATTTTATTTGATTGGAAAGCAACTCATAATTAATTTTATCAGGAGTATCTGTTGGTTGATGATAGTCTTTGCTAAAGCCGCAATCAATTCTTATAAAAGGAACTCCTTTCAAATAAAATGGATATTGGTCTGAACCTAAAAGCCTTCTTTGCATAAACTGTGGCTGCTCATAGTAGGTGTCTAAGTTTAGTTTCCCTAGGCTTTCATTCGCTGTGAATAAAGCATTGCGTAAACCCCGATTAAGTGTGTCTTTCACTAAAATATATGCGTAGTTGCTATCTGCTCTTCTTCCACTATAAAAAGTGTCAACCCGCCCCATCATATCAATGTTTAATACGGCCCAGGTTTTTTCAATAGGGAATAAAGGATTTGCTGCAAAATGGTAAGCACCTAATAAACCTTTTTCTTCACCGGTGTATGATGCAAAAACAATAGAGCGTTTGGGTCTTATCCCTTTTTTAACAGCCTTGTTCAGTAAAGCTGCTATTTCCATAATTGCTACTGTACCACTAGCATTATCAACAGCTCCAAAATAAATATCCTTTCCATCTCTGCCAACATGGTCGTGGTGTGCAGATAATATTATACAACCTGCAGCGCTATCCGTTCCTTTGATTAATCCAATAACATTAGGAGCCGTTTCTTCAGTTATATCAATTTGAATATGCACACCAACATTATTGTTTACATTAAATGACTGCGGACGAAGCGTTTTGGTAATGTCTTGCGCCAAACTTTTAATTGTTTTATGCGAAGGGGATAAAAGTTCATTAGCTCTGTCTTCAGATACCATAATAAGGGGCAAACTGTTATTAGGTAGAAGTTGAGTTTTGTATACAGACTGGAATGATGATTTTCGTTGTAGTAAAGAGTCTGCTGTAAACCTATTGTTATAAAGTAATATAAGTACAGCACCTTTTTCCTTCAGTAAGTTTTGATAAGAAGAAATAATTGCTGGTTGCTTTGAGCCTGACAACAAGTAATTACCCGTACTATCTTGTGGCTGTCCAGTTAGGAGCAAAACTGCTTTACCCTTCACATCAATATTAGTAAAATCATTGTAAAGACTGTTTTCAATTCCATGGCCAACAAAAACAACTGGAAGGTTATCTAATTGTGTCGTTTCAGTATTGCGCATTGCAAAGGTCCAGCCATTCCAATTTTGAAATTTTTTATTCCCGATAATCAATTCCGATTGCAAAAGATTTTTTTTGTAAGCAGGTATGGTTTGAAAATAACTTGTCCCATTTTTATAAGGTGCTGCCAAATGATTTTTTTTAAAACAATTAGCCACATATTCAGAAGCTAATGTATCTCCATGACTACCCATTACCCGACCTTCTAATTGTTCGCTTGCTAAATAGTAAAGGTTCTTTTTCAACCGTTCAATTGAAACTGTTGATGCAATATTTTGTATTTGTTTTTTCTGTCCAAAGCAAAATGTGCTTATGAGCATTAACATGCCGGTCAAAATTCTCATCTTTTTTTATTTTGAAATTTTAAATGATCGCTCTAAAATGACGCATAACGTCCAGCCACAATTTTATAAACACACTGTTGGGCGCACGTTTGACGAGTGTAGTCAACTGCTTCAATATATTGTGGTTGGCCGTTTAAATGGGTTATCCAAAAAACGCTGGCACATCTGGTTGAACAATTGGTATTCTTCACGTAGCATCCTGTGGGTAGCGGCAGGCATAACAAGCAAATTGGCTTTTGGCAAGGCACGGTATATTTCCAGGATATGCTCCAGGGTAATGGCATCACCATCAGATGACATTAGCAGTATGGGTACTTGAATGTGAGAGAGCGAAGCCGCAGGAATATTAGGCTGCTCATCCATCAACTGATAATAAACTGATTCCCGCAGAAGGGCAGCATCCTTTCGACCGCTGCGAATTAAACCTTCTACGGAGTCCCGTGTTTGCTTAACCGTCCTCACAATATAACCGTATTGTGCAGTTGAATCCGGCCGGAGGTTCGGTGCCATCGCAATTCCCTTTTTAATGCTTCCGGGATGGTTCATCGCCAGAAGTAGCGTAAGAATAGCTCCGTCACTTTGTCCAATCGTATATACTGAATCAAGTTTTAAGTGTTGCAGGAGGGCGGCATAGTCATCAGCCATCAATTCATATGTAAGCGGCTTATCGCCATTCTCACTTTTACCATGATAGCGGCTATCAGCCACAATGACCTTGTAGGTTTGGCGAAAATGTTCGATTTGACAACGCATTGACCAGATGGAGCCACCATTGCCGTGGATCAACAGTAAGGGTCGAGCGGAAGCAGAACCGTAGGTTTCGTAGTACATGCGAATCCCATTCACATTTGCGTACGCTCCTGCCTGTGGATTATTTCCATATGGCAACCTCGTAAAGCAGGTGTCCTGGGCACTACTATAATTAGAAAAAAGAAGAAAGAGCAAGGCAAGTACGAAATTTCCCATGTGGAGCTGGTTTAGGTAAGTAGAATAGCAAGATACAATAACCAGCTGCAATAGATCTTGTTGAATCTTATTGCGCACAACGGCACAGGGCTTGCCGATGTACCGGCATTAGCATTCCGTTTGTCTAGTAAGTTAGATGAAGTTGATGAAAGAGCAAAAGCTGAATTATTGTTGGTCAGCCGTTATATTGGCAAACCCCTGTTGTTCGTTCGCCTTGTTTTCTTTTGAAGATTTTTATTCAGCTATACTTTGAAGTTAATTTGTTCTACGGCAGCGAAAGCTCCTTTAGTGCCAATGCAAATTGTATATCGCAACCGAAGACCTCTGACTCAGAAGCAAGAGAAACTAAATAGAAATTTGGTTTGCTATTTTTCCAAAGACCTATTCCTATGATGGTTACAGACTTACCCGGAACCAAAAACTGTTTTACTCCCTCTCTACTTTTCTTCACGTTTACATGATTTTCAATGGCGTAGTCGTACCTTTTATCTTGCCCCCAAATAGATGGTACTATGGCAGTCTTATAAATGATAGACCGATAATATCCGTCTTCTCCAGATGGGTTTCCGATAATTAATTGCTGACCTCTAAAAAACTTCAAACCAGTACTGGAATACAATGTGTCATTTTTAAGCTGCAAACTTTCGTTGTCAATCGTTACTACATTAAAAGCTCTACCTCCCGAGTTTCTGCTTGATGAGCAGGCAACAGCAAGCATAATTGTGGCAATAAAAATAAGTCCCTTCATAATTATGTGTTGAGGTCTTTTATAGAGGAGAAAAAAATGGCGTACAACGAACAGGGCTTTGTGCAGGTGGGGAAATAGGGTTTTTTCTGCTCATAACCGCTGCTCAATTATAAATTAAATTCATTGCCTCTGTTCTGTTGATTGGTGATGTTCGTCCTGTTGGAACTACAGCCGATGCTTGCAAATAGTTGATGATTGAACGTCCAGCCCCACTTGCATAAAACCCCATGGTGTGTGCCTGGCTTTCATGAAAATCCATAATCAAGTGCGTCAATTAGTCCCTATAATTCAACGCTGGTTTTCTGTCGCCGAGTAATGCCTTGTATTGGTAATCCGCTTTTGTTTGTATAAATTCTTCTTTTGCTTTTTTTATTAATGCAGGGTTTGTAAACAAATCAATTGCTGTAAAGGCCATTGTTTTCGAAGCCACAATCATTCCCTTTATACCAATATCCGTTCCACCGCAGGCTACAGCTTGCCAGCTATGTGCACTAGTACCAGTTACCCAAGTTGCAGTTTCTACACCTACTGTTGGTACCACATAACTTACATCACCTACATCTGTTGAGCCTTGTTTTTTTTCAAGGTGCAAAGGCTTTACAATAGCTGCAGAATCTATTGAGGCAGATTTACCCAAAAAGCTTGTTTGGATTTTTTCAGCAAAAACATTTTCTTCTGCTGTGTACATTACACCACCCACTTTCTCTAAATTGGTTTGCATATTTATTGCAAGTGTTTTATTGATTAGCAGGTCGTGTGTACCACCAATTATTTCGTAATCCATTTTTGTTTCTGTGCCAAGGGCTGCACCTTCCGCAGCTTTTGCAATCCTGTCAAAAATGGATACTGCCATTGTTTTCTCAGGGTGTCTTACATAATAATACACTTCAGCAAATTCAGGCACCACATTGGGTGCTTTACCACCATTGGTAATCACGTAATGAATACGGGTTTCCTGTGGAATATGTTCTCTCATCATGTTCACCATATTATCCATAGCCTCCACCGCATCTAATGCCGAACGCCCTTGCTCAGGCGATGCAGAAGCATGTGATGCAATACCATAAAACCTAAACTTGGCAGATTTATTAGCCAATGCACTAGTATATACTACCGAGTTATTATCGCTTGGGTGCCAATGCAGCACTATATCAACGTTATTGAACAACCCTTCCCGAACCATATAAACCTTTCCGCTTCCACCTTCCTCTGCAGGGCAACCAAATACTTTGATAGTACCTTTTAATTTGCCTGTTCCCAATAATTTTTTGATAGCTATACCTGCGGCTACAGAACCGGTGCCAAATAAATGATGACCGCAGGCATGAGCACTACTTTTATTTGCAATGGCTGTTTTAGTTGGAGAACTATCTTGCGATAAACCAGGTAATGCATCATACTCTGCAAGAATAGCTATAACAGGTGAACCGCTACCATAAGTAGCAATAAATGCAGTGGGCATTCCGGCTACACCTGCTTCCACCGTAAAACCATTATCCTTCAAAGTACTTTGCAGTAATGCAGAACTTTTATTCTCTTTATATCCCAATTCTGCATAATCCCAAATACTTAATGCAATTTTTTTATATGCATCATAACCCGATTTTATGGTTGTTGCTGCTTCATTTTTTAAAGCATCAATTGATTTGCTGTTATTACTTTGGGCTAAGCAATTGAATCCTATTGTCAGCGATAAAACGGGAATAATAATTACTTTCATAATATTTTTAAAAGATGAATTTCCTTCCAATATTGAGGTGTCGAATAAGCTGACACACAACGGTGAAGTGTTTATGAAGTTGTGGCAATAGAAAAACGTCAGTTTCAATTAACCGCAAAAGCAAAATAATGATTTATAGATGAATGCTTGATGTCCAGCCACAATTTTATAAACACACTGTTGTACGTTCGCCCTTCTATTTTTCTTTGTTGTCTGAATTTATTGGGGTGATTACAACTTTATTTACATCAATGTTATTTAAAGGTGAATCACTGTTATACGGAACTCTTGCAGATGGAACTAACAAAGAAGCCGGCTTCAAGTGTGCGTCTTGGTCATCAAAAAATATATGAGCACCAAAGGCTTTCAAAACTTTGTCTTTAGAGATACCACCTAAAAAATAAGCCTCGTCTACGTAAACGCCCCACTTTCTTAATGTCTTTATAACTCTCATGTGTGATGGTGCATTTCTTGCTGTCACGATAGCGATTCGTAATGGAGAAAGCTCAATTGAAGTCGGTAGCTCTTCTTGAATTTTAGATAATTTAATTAATAGCTTTGCAAATGGACCTTCGGATAGCGGCTCATTTTCATTTTCTTGCTCATACTTATGAAATGCATCCATTCCTTCACTTTTATATCGTTGCTCTGATTCGTCAGAAAAAACAACTGCGTCAGCATCAAAAGCAATTTTAACACGATTGTCTACCGACGTGAAATTGGAAGGAGGATTATAAATGTATGCAGCGGCTGAACTTTTAGAGTCGATTACGGTTTGAACATCTTTTATGTCTTTACTTAGAAATAAGTCAATATCATAAGCGTCAATAAAAGGAGCAAGAGGCTCACCTCCACTGAAAGCCATTCGAGTTATATCAAGGTTATGGGCTTTTATAGAGTTCATGACTCTTACACCAGTTTCTGGACTATTTCGGGACATTACTACTACTTCAACAATTCTCTTTTTGGCTTCTTTATTTAGATTTAAGAGTCGCTGAATAAGATGAAAAGCGGTGCCAGGGTTTAGTAAATTATCTTCGTTTGCCAGTTGATATTTTCGAAAACCCGCAATTCCTTCAGTCTCGAAAATTTTATTTTCTTCTTCTAAGTCAAACAATGAACGACTTGAAACACCGATAACTAAAATGTCTGATAAATCTAAAGGCATTAATCTTTAAAGTTTGTTAGTGTATGAATTAGGGTGGCGGCTAACGGAGAAGGTGTTTCTGAAGCAGTGGCATTTCGTGTAACTTCAGCTTCACCTTTTTATTAAGTTGAGTAAAGATATTGTGTTGAGCACTCGCAGTCAAGCCGCTGTTTTAGAAACACGAT
>JAQBNG010000106.1 GCA_028288675.1 Flavisolibacter sp.
TACATTGTATTCAATCTGTTTTGGGGGTTAAACTACTACCGGCAGGGGATAGGTAAACAATTAGACATCACGATTGCACCTTACACCGTGAAAGATCTGTTTGAGTTAACAACTCTCCTTCAACAACGCGTAAATTATCATGCACTTAAAATAGATTCAGTTGAGCGGCTTCAGTACAATAACAACACTCTTTTATTTAGTAACAGCATCGCCGCCTATAAAATGATCGGCAGGGAATATCCATTTCTTCATTACGCGAATCCATCTGAAAAGCCTTCCATCTTTACACCGGTTGGAAAGTTTTTTGGTTTTACAGGCTATTACAATCCTTTCTCCGGCGAGGCACAGCTAAAAACTTCTATTCCCGTGTTTCTAAAACCTTTTGTCAGCACTCATGAAATAGCGCACCAGCTTGGTTATGCAAAAGAAAATGAAGCCAGTTTTGTAGCTTACTTAGCCTGTAAAAGTTCAGGTAATATTAACTTCCTGTATTCGGCATATTTTGAAGTATATCGTGATGCATTGTTCAACTGCATTAAAACCGGCGATACAGTGTTTGTAAATAGGTTACGTAAAAATTTAAGCCCGCGGGTAAAATATGATATTTATGATTTGCGGTCATACCTGGTTCGTAATCGAAACTTTATAGAGCCATTGATGTCGGGAGCCTATGATAAATATTTAAAGATGAATAATCAGCCCAATGGGAAAGCCACTTACAACGAAGTCATCGCTTACCTTATAGCTTACATGAAAAAGTTTGGAAAAGATGCCATCTAAATAATTTTTTAGTTGTTAAGAACGATATGAAAAATTGGATAAAGCTTATGATCAGTATTACTGTACCATTAGCAGTTGGGGGTGTCTCAGGTTTTTTTACTACACCCGAAATCGATACCTGGTATCAAACTATAAAAAAGCCGGAGTGGCAACCCCCCAATTGGCTGTTTGGCCCTGTGTGGACAACACTATATATTATGATGGGAGTTGCGTTTTACCTTGTTTGGAAGAAACAAGCAGACCCTTCAAAAAAAAGAATAGCGATTACTTTATGGATTGTTCAACTGGTGCTTAATTTCTTTTGGTCGTTCGTATTTTTTAAGCAACATCAAATAGATTGGGCCCTGGGAGAGATTGTGGTTTTATGGATATTTATTTTGCTTACCATTTTTGCCTTTGCCCGTATTAGCAAAGCGGCTGCCTGGTTACTGGTGCCCTATGTAAGCTGGGTAACATTTGCTGGCATTCTGACTTATACCATTTATCATTTAAATACCTGATTAAATTCGACAGTAAGCTTTTCAACAAGGCAAAAAAATCCCCCGCTTTTTTGGCGGGGGATTTTTTATTAAGAAATCTTTTTGGTGCTTTTGACTTTCGTCTTTGTTGATACTGTTTTTAGTCCTGTTTTGTTATCAGAAGCTGTGGCTGGCTTAACCTTCACTTCTGTTTTTGCGGTAGTGTTAAAAGACGCTGCTTCAACTACCTCACCGGTAATCTTTACAATCTTAGCGTCAGTAATGCCAGCTAATTTAATGTTTACATCCTTATCAAAACGGCCCATAGCGGCAGCATTGTAACCAACCTTTAACTGTGATGTGCCACCGGCGGCAATTGGCTCTTTTGAATACTCCGGCGTTGTACAACCACAACCAGCCCAGGCGTTTTCAATTATTACAGGTTTGTCGGATGTATTGGTGATAGTAAAAAAAGTACTTACAGGAACGCCTTGTTTGATTTTACCAAAGTCATACTTGTCTGCACTTACTTTAATCACTTCATCAGCTTTTTGTTGTGCCATTGCACTGATGCCTGCTACAAAAGCCGCGGCTAAAAAAAGAATTTTTTTCATGTTATTGCATTTGTTGTTTTAAAAAGTTAACAGAAGCATTTGCGGGAGCAGAGCCAACCGGCGCTTTCCACACACTTCCCTTTATCTTGATTTGTTTTGAAGCGTTTCCGTTGTATGTTATGGTAACATATTTTTCAAAAGGCCCTTCAGCGGCGGCATTATAACCCACTTTAATTTTATCAGTAGCGCCGGGAGCAATAGGCTCTTTCCCCCATTCGGGTGTCGTGCATCCGCAGGTGGCCTGCACATTATCTAGTTTAACGGGTGTTGTTCCTTTATTTACAACCTGGAAGTAATGATACACCGGCTTGCCTTGCGCAATAGTGCCAAAATCATATTCTAACTCTTTTACTTCTAAAGGCTCAGTAACAGTTTGCGCTTTGGCAGTGCCCAATAAGAGCAAAGAAAAAAGGAGTGTAAAGATTTTTGTCATACCTCAAATGGTTCAACCCAAAAGTAAAGTAATCTGAATTTAAAATGAAGTGGTAAAGATAATTTGCCAATTTTTAACGATGAATGATGAAGGTCTATCCATTGGCGAGTCGTGCCAATTGTTATAAATCGTGATGGTCTGGCGTGTAGTATCTGTTACTGCATCATTATTAATTGAACGCCCGGCGTTCGATGGCCTGTTTATATTCTTTATTAATCGAACGCCTATTTTTGTTGCATGGAAAATAGAATGGAAACAAGTAGCTCTCCTGAGCAGCTTTCGTTTGATAATTTTCGGGGGGAAGTGCTGCAGGACTATCGCTATATATGCATAAGCAGGGAGGCTAGTTTGTTGGGACGTAAAGAAGTGCTGACCGGTAAGGCCAAATTTGGCATTTTTGGAGATGGTAAGGAAGTGGCGCAGGTAGCGATGGCCAAATTTTTTCAGCCCGGTGATTTTCGCGCCGGCTACTACCGCGACCAGACTTTTATGTTTGCGAGCGGACTGGCAACCGTCCAACAATTTTTTGCACAGTTATATGCCGACCCGGATATTAAGAACGAACCATTCAGCGGTGGACGCCAGATGAATTCTCATTTTTCAACACCCTTTGTAGATGCTGAAGGCGAGTGGCTTCCATTGACCCAACATAAAAATGTGTCGAGTGATATTGCGCCAACGGCCGGGCAAATGCCCCGTGGTTTAGGATTAGCCTTTGCCTCTAAAAGTTTTAGAAACATTGAGGCCCTGCAACAATTTTCAGCCTTGTCTGATAACGGTAACGAAGTTTGTTTTGTAACCATCGGTGATGCCTCTACCTCCGAAGGGCATTTTTGGGAAACCATGAACGCTGCCGGTGTGCTGCAGGTGCCAATGGCTGTTTTTGTTTGGGATGATGGGTATGGCATCTCTGTTCCAAAAAAGTATCAAACAACTAAAGGTTCTATTTCCAACGCCTTAAGCGGCTTTCAAAAAGAAGAAGGAACAAATGGATTTGCTATTTACAAAGTAAAGGGCTGGGATTATGCCGGCCTGTGCGAAGCCTTTGAAGAAGGCATTCGGCTGGCAAGAGAAACGCACACCCCTGTATTGTTTCATGTAGAAGGACTCACGCAACCACAGGGTCATTCAACATCGGGTAGCCACGAACGCTATAAAACGGCCGAAAGGTTAGAGTGGGAACGGGAATGGGATGGTATGAAGAAATTGAAGGAGTGGATAATTGCAAATGCGCTTGCAGTTGAAGAAGAATTAGAGGCAATCGAAATTGAAGCAAAAGATCACGTTCGTGACAGCAGGGTAAAAGCATGGGAAACGTATCTTTCTCCAATAAAGGCAGCGGTAGTTAAAACACTTGAGTTGATGGCTGATGTAGCCGGTAAAATTCCGGCCTCGTCCACAGAAATAAATGCTTTAGCCAAGGAATTAAGGTCTATCCGCGAACCATTAAACCGTGATGTATTACGCATTATCAACGCCGCTCTTGACATTGCAGGAACTCATGAGGCGGCATATTGGCTGAAAGATTATTACACAGATTTATTGAGGGAAGGCGCCTTGATTCACAACTCTCATCTTTATAACGAAGGACCCAAATCGGCTTTAAAAGTGAATGAAGTAAAAGCTTCTTTTGCTGCTGATGCGCCTACTTTAAATGGGTTCGAAGTATTGAATCGTTACTTCGATCAATTGTTTGCTGCTAACCCCAAAGTGATAGCTTTTGGTGAAGACTTAGGTTTTATTGGCGATGTAAACCAGGGCTTTTCAGGATTGCAGGCAAAGCATGGAGCGGATAGAATATTTGATACCGGCATACGGGAATTGACGATTATGGGTCAGGGAATTGGTTTAGCTATGCGTGGCTTGAGGCCAATTGCCGAAATACAATATTTAGATTACCTGCTTTATGGTTTACAGCCCTTGAGCGATGATGCGGCCACAGTACACTTTCGTACTAAAGGACAACAAAGCTGTCCGCTGATTGTGCGTACACGGGGCCACCGCTTAGAAGGCATCTGGCATAGTGGTTCACCAATGGGCGTTGTAATTAATGCGTTGCGCGGCATGTACGTTTGTGTTCCCCGCAACATGACGCAGGCTGTTGGCATGTACAATACTTTGTTGCAAGGCAACGACCCCGCCATTGTTATTGAATGTTTGAATGGCTATCGCCTGAAAGAAAAACTGCCGGCTAATCTATTAGAGTTTACGGTTCCTCTTGGTGTGCCGGAAGTAGTGAAAGAAGGCGATGATGTGACGATTGTTACTTATGGTTCTACTTTGCGGGTAGTGATGGAAGCGGTTCAAATTTTGGAAAAGCAAGCTATCAGTTGCGAAGTGATAGATGTACAAACTTTATTGCCTTTTGATAGCAATCATAAAATTCTTGATTCATTAAAAAAGACCTCCCGTATTGTTTTTATTGATGAAGACGTACCCGGTGGCGCCACAGCCTTTATGTTTCAGAAAGTAATGGAAGAACAAAGTGGTTATAAGTATTTGGATGTAGCACCAAGAACCATTACGGCCAAAGCGCATCGCCCGCCTTATGGCAGCGATGGCGATTATTTTTGCAAGCCCAATGCAGAAGAAATAAAAGCAGTAATTACAAAGATGATGGCGGAGTAGGTTAATTGGTTGAGTAGTTGATTAGTTGATTTAGATCCGCGTGATACGTTACTCTATAACTTACAAAGCTCTTAGCTCCTTAGCGAGTCAACTGGTCAACTAATCAACTACTCAACTAACTTCATCCCTTGTACTCCAACTTTCTAAATATCATTGACATTCTCGGCACATTTGCTTTTGCCGTATCTGGTGTGTTTTCTGCAATGGAGCGAAAGCTTGATCCTTTTGGAATTCTGATTATCTCTTTTGTAACTGCTATTGGTGGTGGAACGATCAGGGATATTCTTGTGGGAAATTTCCCGGTTAACTGGCTGCAAAACGGCAACACTATACTGGTGGTTTTTGTGTCGGCTATTGCTACAATGATCTTAGGGTCATACCTGCGAAAACTAAATCTAGCCCTGTTTTTATTTGATGCGCTTGGCCTGGGCTTGTTTACAATTGTAGGTGTGGAGATTGGCGTAGAGTATGGTTTTAGTGCTGGTATCTGCGTTGCGCTGGGAACTATATCTGCCTGCTTTGGCGGTGTGCTACGTGATGTGTTGCTCAATAAAGTGCCGCTGATTTTTCAAAAAGAAATTTATGCACTTGCCTGCATTATTGGTGGCGCCGTTTATTATTTTCTATACCAATGGCAGTTGAGTACCAACCTGTCAAAAGTTATATGTATCCTGCTGATTTTTATTATAAGGATTATAGCCGTTCGATATAAACTATCATTACCACGAATTACAATTAAAGAAAGATGAAACTTACAATTTACCAGGTAGATGCTTTTGCAGAAAAAGTCTTTAAAGGAAATCCGGCTGCAGTAATTCCTTTGGATGATTGGATCGCCGATGAACTGATGCAAAAGATTGCAATGGAAAACAACCTGCCCGAAACTGTATTTTTTGTAAAGACGGATGTTGGTTATCACATCAGGTGGTTTACGCCGGAATATGAGATTGATTTATGTGGTCATGCTACCCTGGCTTCTGCTTACATCATTAAGAATTTTATAGAACCGCAAATTCAGGAAATCAGCTTCTCAACCCAAAAAGCGGGCATATTAAAAGCATCTGCAAAAGATGGTATATACACTTTGAATTTCCCATCACGTATGCCGGAAGCATGTGAAGTGCCTGGTACTTTATTGGCAAGCTTAGGAATCAGTAATGCCGTGGAAGTGTTGCGTTCCAGGGACTATTTTGTAGTACTGCCAAATGAAGAAGCCGTGCGAAATGTAGAACCTGACTACATGCTTATGAAAGAGATTGAAACAATTGGTGTAATTGTCACAGCTAAAGGCCACGAGGCCGATGTTGTATCAAGATGTTTTTATCCAGGCGCCGGCATTCCTGAAGACCCGGTTACAGGTTCTGCGCATTGCAATATTGTTCCTTACTGGAGTGAAAAATTAGGTAAGACAAAATTGTTTTGTCAGCAAATATCTCCACGCCATGGCGACTTGCAATGTGAGTTAGTTGGCGCTAGGGTTTTAATGAGTGGTAAATGTGTGTTGTTTATGCAAGGCGAAATATATTTATAGTTGTCAGCCGTTGCATCTATAACTATCAGCCCCAAACAAACAGTTAGTATCAAAGAAATCTGCTTCTAACTTCCGGTGTCGGTATCATGCATTGCTCTTTCTTACCAAACCATTTATACCTGTTCTTCGCAATAAAATCATAAACAGCATTGCGAACAAAGGGTGGTGTTATCCAAAAAGTTTGCGTCCATTTCCAGTACCACGGCAGCTTACCATACACCCGCAAACCGGCAGAAGATTTCTGATAAACCCTGCCTTCATCAATTAAAACAAACGAAGCAAAAGCTTCTTTTGGCAGGTTATATTTTTCCAGTATTTTTTGCCCTGCGTCCGACTGCAAAGCAGCAAAACGGAATAGCTTTTTCTTATCCTGTTTGATGATAAAATTTATACCTGCGTTGCAGAAGTTGCAAACGCCATCAAATAAAATAACCGGGTGAATTTCTGTGTTCATCATAGCTATTATAAAAAAGAAAAGCATCCAAACAATGGATGCTTCAAAATTAAGTAAGGATAATACTGCCAACTAACAACTGCCAACCGCCATCAACTTAGGCCAGGTTATGAAAAACCTTCTGCACATCTTCATCCTGCTCTAACTTATCTACCAGCTTTAATACATCCTGCGCCTGCTCTTCGCTTAGTTCAACTGTAGTTGTCGGTATCCATTCCACTTCTGCACTAATAGGGGTAAGGTTCATTTCTTCCAGGGCTTTTTGCATGTTGCCGAAATCGGAAAAGGCGCACCGCAATACAAGTACTTCTTCGCCATTTTCAAGAGTGCCATCTCCCATCTCTTCCAGACCATGATCAATCAATTCAAACTCCAGTTCTTCTGTATTTATTCCCTCAGGATCCAATCTGAACGCACCTAATTTTTTGAACTGAAATGCAACGCTGCCGCTGTTGCCTAAAACACCGTCACCCTTATTGAAAATAGATTTTACATTGGCTACTGTACGTACATGATTATCGGTTGCAGTTTCCACTAAAACAGCAACACCATGCGGCGCATAGCCCTCGTATAAGATCTCATCGTAGTTAGCCATGTCCTTGCCCTGTGCCCGTTTAATGGCGGCATCAATACGGTCTTTTGGCATGTTTACATTCTTAGCATTCTGTATGGCACGTCGCAACGCTGAATTACTATCCGGGTCAGGGCCACCTGCTTTTACAGCAATTACAATTTCTTTTCCAATGCGGGTAAACTGTTTGGCCATCCGGTCCCACCGGGCAAACATGGTGCTCTTTCTTACTTCAAATATGCGGCCCATAAAAGTTCAAAATTTTTAGTGTAATCTACTTTTGTTTAGTCTTCCCGAAGTCATTTTTTTCTTTTTGTACTTAGCTGTATTACTACTATCATCGTCTGTTGTGTCACTCACTTGTACGCCTTGTGATTCTATTCGGCAATAAAGCAATCATTTTTTGCGACGCCTATGTTTACTCTTTTCCCCTGCGGTTTAGAATGGCGCAAATGTACTATTAGCGAATAAAAAAAAGCAACTCAATAATAGAGCTGCTTTTTAAATCATTAGATCGTATTTCTTATTTAGTAAAAATTAACGGGTCTCTATTGGATTTTTTGGTTCACCATCATCTACGGGCTCAGGTCTTCCTAATCTTCCGGCAAATACTCCAAGGTGAATTACTGCAAAAACAATTGAGATATAAAATAATGTTCTATCCTTATCAAAGCCTTCAATGTTTTGATGAAGGAAACCTGCGATTATTAGTAAAATAGCAAGTCCTATTCCTGTGTAACGGGCTATTCTCATTCCTTTTCTTACTGTGGTGCCATTACCTAAGTGACTGTTTTTAGCACCATAAGCAAGATAAATATCCATACCTATCAACATCCATACAAGCAAACGTATCCATGTATCCATTGGAAGAAAAACCATCATGAATAAACAAGTGAAGATTCCAAGGATCGGTACCAGGGGTACCAATGGTGTTTTAAATGATCTTGGCAATTCAGGCATCTTAACCCGCAAAACCCAGATACCGATACACACAAGAATGAACGCAAACAAAGTTCCTATACTTGTCATTTCTCCTACAACTCTTGCCGGCACAAATGCGGCAAACAAGCTTACAAAAAGCATGAACAATAAATTATTCTTTGCAGGTGTTTGTGTCCTTGGATTAACGCTGGAGAAAATCTTCGGGATCAATCCGTCTTTACTCATGCTAAAAAATACACGGCTCTGGCCCATCAGCATTACGAGAATTACAGAAGCATAACCGGCAAGAATAGCTACAATAATAGCGCGGTTCAACCAGGGATAATCCGGTTGTATAACACCTGCTGCATCAGCTGTACCCATCTTATCTATCGCTACTGCCACTGGTGCAATACCATCTTTTCCTGCGAAAGTGGTATAGCTGGTAACTCCTGTCATTACATGCGCAAACAATATATATAATACAGTACAAATGGCCAGTGAACCCAGGATACCCCACGGCATATCCCGCTTTGGGTTCTTCGCTTCCTGGGCGGCTGTACTTACAGCATCAAACCCTATGTAAGCAAAAAATACAATAGCTGCTGCCCTGATGATACCGCTAAAACCAAATTCTCCAAACGTACCTGAGTTATCAGGGATATAAGGATTGTAATTATCGTTGTTAATGTATTTCCATCCAAGGAAAATAAATACCAACACCACGGTCACCTTTAATCCAACAATAACACCGTTAACAGTTGCACTTTCCTTAGTTCCTTTTATCAGCAGTAAACTCATTAAAACGATAATGAAAACAGCAGGAAGATTGATGATGCCACCATCCCACGGACCAACGGTTAAAGCAGTTGGCAGATGAATATCAAAACCTTCTAAAAATTTTACTAAGTAGCGGCTCCAACTGATACCTACCGTTGCTGCCCCTACGGCGTATTCTAAAACAAGGTCCCAGCCAATGATCCAGGCAATAAATTCTCCCATTGTGGCATAAGAATACGTATAGGCGCTTCCTGCTACAGGAATCATTGATGCGAATTCTGCATAACATAATCCTGCAAAAAGACAACCTAACGCTGCTACAATAAAAGAGATAGTAATAGCAGGCCCTGCATGGTTAGCTGCAGCCATACCTGTAATAGAAAACAAACCGGCTCCGATGATAGCTCCAATTCCCAAGGCAACTAAACCGCCTACGCCAAGGGTTCTTTTTAATGTATGGGTACCTGTGTCCTGTGCTTCGCTCATCAAAGCTGCCATTGGCTTTCTGACAAATAAACTCATAAGTGAATTTTAGATTTATGGTTATTAAGCTCGTAAAATAAAGCAATAAATTAATAGCGGTTTTAAATCTTTTACACAGGTGCTTGCACTATGAAGGCAAAGTTTTTAACGATGGTTTATTTTTTCCGATATTCGGCCCTTCGTTTACTAAACCATCTGTATGAATAAAGGAAATAAGCTGACTGCATATATCATTGCTTCAATGATTTTAGGCATTGGCGTAGGTTATTTTATTCATAGAGGTACGAGCACTGCCTTCCAGGCCGACTTCTCGACAAACATTAAAATTCTCAGCACCATTTTCATTCGCTTGGTGCAAATGATCATTGCCCCGTTGGTATTTACAACTTTAGTGGTAGGCATCGCCAAATTGGGCGATTTAAAAACAGTGGGCCGTGTAGGCGGTAAGGCCATCCTTTGGTTTGTTACTGCATCTTTAGCATCTTTATTAATTGGCCTTGTGCTGGTGAACTTTTTTGAACCCGGTAAGTATATTGATCTCTCTCAAAAAGATGTACAGGGCTTATCTGATTTAGCCACAAAGCAAAAAGGCTTTTCTATTCAAAATTTTGTGGAGCATGTAATCCCTAAAAGTTTTGTGGAAGCGATGGCGAACAATGAAATTTTGCAGTTGGTGATCTTCTCAATTTTCTTTGGCGTGGCCGCTGCTGCTATTGGCGATTATACAAAGCCTTTAATAAAAGCTTTGGAAGTTGCTTCGCATGTGATTCTTAAGATGGTAAACTACGTGATGAACTTTGCACCGGTTGGTGTATTTGGGGCTATAGCCGCAGTAGTGGCTGCAAAAGGTCTGGGCATTTTTAATTTTTACATAAAATACTTTGGTTTCTTTTTATTGGGAATTGCTATTTTATGGGCGCTTTTATTAACCGTTGGCTTTATCATTTTGAAAGGAAGGATGAAGGAATTATTACGCCGTATAGGCAGCCCTTTATTAATTGCGTTCAGCACTACAAGCAGCGAGGCCGTGTTTCCAAAACTTACCGAAGAACTGGAACGCTTTGGCTGCCGCGACAGGATTGTAGCGTTTGTATTGCCACTTGGTTACTCGTTTAACCTGGATGGCAGTATGATGTATATGACCTTTGCATCATTGGCCATTGCACAGGCGTATGGAATTAACCTGCCGCTGGAAACCCAGTTGGTTATGTTGCTGGTGCTGATGTTAACCAGTAAGGGAATAGCAGGTGTGCCGCGAGCCTCATTGGTAGTGGTGCTGGCTACTTGTGCTATGTTTGATATTCCGCCGGAAGGCGTTGCATTAATTTTGCCGATAGATCATTTTTGCGATATGTTTCGTACCGCAACTAATGTAGTGGGCAATGCTTTAGCAACGAGTGTAGTAAGTAAATGGGAGGGAGAGTTGGAAAATGGTTAATGTATGAGCCAAAATTGGCGGGATTAATGAGATCAATAGCATCAGGGCTAATTACAATTCCATAAATGATGAACAGAGTATTGAATTGTATAAAAGCATCCTGAAGCAGTAGTTTCATAAATGCATTCAGTATTTAGTACCTGGTAATAAAGTAAAGCAAAGGGAAACTAAATTTGCCTTCGCCTGGAATTTTTGAAATCAAAAAATAATAATGACACATCTTTTAGATATTGTGCTTCTTAGCGGGTTTTTAAACAATCTTGTTACCTGGATTTTAAGCAACGGAGGGTTGTTCTTTTTGCTGTTTATCGTATTTGCTGAAACAGGACTTTTCATTGGCTTTTTTCTTCCCGGTGATTCGCTTCTTTTCACTGCTGGTATTTATCTGCGTAATCAACCGGAAGGCTTTTATAACCTGCATTATGGTATTGTGGTGGTGCTTATCATCGTTGCTTCAGTTTTGGGTAATATGGTAGGTTATTGGTTTGGGCGTAAAGCCGGCCCTGTTTTATATAACCGAAAGGAATCCTGGTACTTCAAAAAAAAGCATCTTATAAAGGCGCACGACTTTTATGAGCAGTATGGAAAAGGAACCATCTTTCTTGCTAAGTTTTTACCTATCATCAGAACTTTTGCACCTATCATAGCCGGTATTGTAAAAATGGACAGAGGTGTGTTCTTTCTTTATAATATACTGGGTAGCATAGCGTGGGTAATATCGATGGTATTAGGCGGTTATTTTTTAGAAGCCTGGGTACAAAAGCAGTTCGGCTTTTCCCTTACAGAGTATATTGAGATGATTGCCATTGGAATCATTTTGGTAACAACCCTGCCTATTATGTATAAATTATTTTTTGCCAAAAAACATGTCGTGCCTAAGACCGATGATGATAAAGATGCCATATTGTAATTTATGAATCCATCTACCTCCACCAGGCAGCAGGGTATTTTCAGCATAGCCGTACTGGTAGCCGCCCTTGGTTATTTTGTTGATATTTACGACCTCCTTCTCTTTGGCATCATTCGTAAGCAAAGCCTTCGCGACCTTGGTTTAAACGAAGAAATGGTTGGGGCCATTGGCGAAAACATTATTTCCATGCAGATGATCGGCCTGCTGATCGGTGGTATAATCTGGGGTATAATGGGAGATAAGCGGGGAAGATTAAGTGTGCTTTTCGGTTCCATTATTTTATATTCTTTGGCCAACATCGCAAATGGTTTTGTAACCGACACAACCCAGTATGCCGTTATACGTTTTATTGCCGGTATCGGCTTGGCTGGCGAATTAGGCGCCGGTATCACGCTTGTTTCCGAATTGTTGCCAAAAGAAAGGCGAGGCATCGGCACTTCATTAGTTGCCGGTATTGGTTTAACAGGAGCTGTGGTGGCTTATTTTATATCACAGGTATTTGATTGGCGGGTTTGTTATTTCATTGGTGGTGGCCTGGGATTAGCGTTGCTGTTGCTTCGTATTTCGGTTTTTGAATCCGGCATGTTTCAGCATACAAAAAAGCTCGCTGTAAGTCGTGGCGATTTTAGAATGTTTTTCAATAGTGCCAGCCGTTTTAAAAAATATATACTCAGCATTTTGGTTGGTTTGCCTACCTGGTTTGTCATTGGTGTATTGGTCTCTTTCTCCGACCAGTTTGGAAAAAGTTTTGGTATTGCAGAACCTATCAGTCCCGGCAAAGCCATCATGTTTGCTTATGTAGGTATCTCTATTGGCGATGTGCTCATTGGATTGGTAAGCCAATGGTTGAAGAGCCGGAAAAAAGCATTATTTATTTTCTATTTTATTACTATCGTTTTCATGGCGCTCTTCTTTTTACAAAAAGATGGCAGCGCCGATAGAATGTATCTGATTTGTGCCGGACTTGGCTTTGGCACAGGGTTCTGGGCCATTTTTGTGACAATGGCCGCAGAGCAGTTTGGTACTAACTTAAGAGCCACTGCTGCTACAACGGTTCCTAATGTGGTGCGTGGATCACTACCGCTAATTTTATTATTGTTTAAGGGGCTGCGTGGCACTATGAGTTATGCGACTGCAGGGTTACTTGCCGGTGCGATTGTTATGATAATTTCGTTAATAGCCGCCTCCTTCACAAAGGAAACCTTTGGTAAAGATTTGAATTTTATAGAAGAGTAGAACCTAACCCCTGCATTTCTAAACTGGAAGGTGACTTGAATGCGAATACTTGCTTTAATACGTTACTTAATAGCACTCAATCAATTTATGGTTGAGTGCTTGTTTGTTTTTTAGACAGGAGGAAGAATATCTATTGGGCTTTTGTTGCGTCGCACTCTTGTACAGTTTGCATGGCTATTCACCAACTCTAAAAATGATTTTACAACCGTGCGACTTTTAAACATTTCAAGGTCCATTAATATAAAAGGCCCACTCTATGTGGGCCTTTTATATTAATGGATTAAATATTATTAGTTGTATTCACCATCTTTTGGTGTCAAGTCCCCGGTAAGGATTCTAATAAAATCAATCAGAGCCCAAATACCAAAGCCTCCAAGAGTTAATAATTGGACAACGCCTTGCCAGGTGTAACCCAAATAGAATCTATGTATACCTAAACCACCTAAAAAGAAAGCTAATAAGGCAGCGGTCGTTTGGCTTTTACCACCTCCACTAGCTTGTGCTTTGTCATTAGCTTTCTTTGCAATTTTTTTACCAATATTAAACTTGATTTTTTGCAAAAAGCTTAGGTGTTGTCCGGTTGCCTCTTCAAATTGTTTTGGAGTTAGTGATAAAAAATCCACTTTGGCTCCGAACGTCTGAAAGTTCTGAGTCACCGGATAAAGTGAAACAGGAGTAAAAGTTGGATTAAGCACGACCGGTTCAACAGAAATTGAACGGATAACTTTAGGGCCAAAAGGTAAAGGACTAACAGCAGCTTCAACAGACGAGGCTAGAATTAATGATGCAAAAAATACGGCTGAATTTCTTCATAAACACAGTTTTGATTTAGGGGTGAATATATAGCAAATCCATAATCGTAGTTAGTCTTTTAAATTAATATTGTTATGCCTTTTATAAGTTGCTGACTAATTAAAAAATCCCGCTTTTCATTTTACCCAAATTTAAAAGTCATGACAATCAGGCCATAAAAATTACCAGCAAGCCTTACCTCGTTTCGAAGAAATATTTGATGGGAAGAAAGGTTCAGCAGAAGGTGATGAATTAGAACTGTTGGCAATCCTGATTGAGAAATACGAGGATGAACAATTTCCTCCAATCTTCCTGATCTAATAGAAGCCATTAAATTTGGCATGGGACAATTAAGCTTTACACAAACAGACTTGAGTAATATATCTGGCCATAAAGGCCGGGCAAGCGAAATTTTAAATAAAAGCGTAAACTCTCGTTAGGAATGATCCGCCAACTTCACACCGGGCTAAACATTCCAACTAAAGTTCTAATTCAAGCCTATTAAATTTTAGCCAGTTTTTGTATGTTTTGCTTCTGTCTCTTTTGGGATAGGCACAAGGCGGGGTGTATCTTTGCCGCTATGCATTATGTGTCCGCAGAGAATCTGAGTAAATCATATGGTATTAAGCCACTTTTTCAAAACATTTCCTTTCATATTTCCGAAGGTGATAAGATCGCCTTGGTTGCCCGCAACGGTTCGGGCAAGTCAACCCTTTTAAAAATAATTGCCGGCCAGGAAACAGCCGAAACAGGCAAGGTCTGGATCAGTAAAGATGTGGACGTAGCCTTTTTTGAGCAGGAGCCGCAGTTAGACGAGTCGGCCACTACGCTGGACAATATTTTTCACACAGGTCATCCAGTATTGGCAGCCATTAAAGAATATGAAGAACTTTTGGATGAAACAGAGGATACCGACGCGTATCACCAAAAGTTCAGCGACGCCATGATGAAAATGGATGATCTGGGCGCCTGGGATTTTGAAGCCAAGGTAAACCAGATCCTTAGCAAGTTAAAAGTTCATCATCTTCATCAGCAGGTTTCTACGCTTAGTGGTGGCCAGCGTAAACGCATCGCCTTAGCCAGAACGCTTATTGATATTGGCTTTGAGCATAAGCATGTGTTGCTTATTATGGATGAACCTACCAACCACCTTGATGTGGAAATGGTGGAGTGGCTGGAGCATTACCTGAACAAAGAAAATGTTACCCTTATTCTTGTTACCCACGACCGCTATTTCCTTGATAATG
The DNA here is from genome assembly GCA_028288675.1 of Flavisolibacter sp. Lineage (GTDB taxonomy): Bacteria > Bacteroidota > Bacteroidia > Chitinophagales > Chitinophagaceae > Flavisolibacter. The sequence continues at coordinate 15,277 of JAQBNG010000106.1, forward strand.
TGTGCAACGAAATATGGGAGATGGATGAAGACCTGTTTGTCCATCGTGGCGATTATCAAAACTTTTTAGAGAAGAAAGCAGCCCGTGAAGAAAGCGAAGCAGCAAGTATTGGCAAGGCAAGAAACCAGTACCGCAAAGAATTAGAGTGGATGCGTAAACAGCCCAAGGCACGTACCACCAAAAGTAAAAGCCGCCAGGATAATTTCTACGAAATAGAAAAGAAAGCGAAGCAGCAAATGCTTGATCAGCAGGTACAGTTGCAGAGCAAAATGAGCCGTCTCGGGGGCAAGATCGTGGAGATGAAAAAAGTGTATAAAAGCTTTGGTGAAAAAGTGATTTTAAAAGGGTTTGATTATGCTTTTAACAAAGGCGAGCGGCTTGGGGTTGTAGGAAAGAATGGTGCAGGAAAATCAACCTTTATCAATATACTTCAAGGCATTGAAAAGGCAGACAGCGGCAAAGTGAATGTTGGCGATACCATTGTTTTTGGTAACTATTCGCAAACAGGCTTGCAAACAAAAGAAGACATGCGGGTGATTGAGTATGTAAAAAATATTGCCGAACATTTCCCGCTGGCAGACGGTTCTTCATTGAGTGCTGCGCAATTTTTAGAGCTCTTTCTTTTTCCGCCAGAGCAGCAATATACCTACATCAGCCGCTTAAGCGGTGGTGAAAAACGACGCTTGCATTTACTGACCATTCTTTTTCAGAACCCTAACTTTTTAATACTGGATGAACCAACAAATGACCTGGATCTGCCTACGCTTTCGGTGCTGGAAAGCTTCCTGTTGGATTTCCCCGGTTGCCTTGTGATTGTAAGTCACGACCGCTACTTTATGGACCGGTTGGTAGATCACCTTTTTGTATTTGAAGGTGAAGGTGCGGTAAGAGATTATCCTGGAAACTATTCGCAGTACCGCGAGTGGCAAAAGCTGCAGGATGCATTACCGGCTGATAAAAAAGAAGTGTTACTAACACAAAACGAAACAAAACCGCAAGCCCCGAAACCCGTAGCTGCTAAAAAGAAACTAAGCTTTAAAGAGCAGCATGAATTCGATTCATTGGAAAAGGAAATCAAACTCTTGGATGCAGAGAGAAAAGAACTGACAGGCAAATTTTCTGACTCCCAATTAGCTTATGATAAAATTCAAAAAGCTACAGAACGCATCAACCAGATAAATGCGCTCATTGATGAAAAAGAAATGCGGTGGCTGGAGTTAAGCGAGTAAATAAACACTAATTCGTGTAATTATTTCAGGATAAAAACCTGACATTATGCAAAAGAAAATATCTATTAAAGTACTGCCTTCCGAGGCTGAAGATAGCGCTGCACTTAAAGAAATACTGGCACAAGCCTGCGCTATAGTGCCCTCCCAAATTACCGGCTACACTATTGTAAAAAAGTCTCTTGATGCACGTAGCCGAAAGCAAATTTGGGTGCAGTTAACCATCAATGTTTTTATTGATGAACCATTTGAGCAACTGGCACTGTCTCCCTTGCAATTACAGGATGTTCACAATGCAAAACGGCAGGTACTTGTTATTGGTGCCGGACCGGCAGGGTTGTTTGCAGCCCTGCGTTTGATAGAACTTGGCATCAAACCGACCGTGTTAGAAAGAGGTAAAGATGTTCGTGCCCGACGA
>JAQBNG010000119.1 GCA_028288675.1 Flavisolibacter sp.
ATCATACAATTGTTACTTCAATCCCCATTCCTTTGAGCGTCTCCACCATGTGATCAGAAATGTTGCTGTCGGTAATCACCTGCTCAATGTCTTCCAGTCCGCAGATCTTTCCAAAACCTCTTTTGCCAAATTTGCTTGAATCGGCCAGCACGATTGTTTTTTGCGAGGCAGCGATCATTCTTTTATTGAGCTGGGCTTCCATCATGTTCGTAGTGGTTAATCCAAACTCCACGTCAATGCCATCAACACCCAAAAACAATTTGCTGCACGAAAAATCTTCCAGGATCTTTTCCGCATAGCTGCCGGTTACAGACGAAGAGCTTTTTCTTAGTATACCCCCCAATTGAATGACTTCAATTTCGGGCCGATGAAGCAGTTCAAGCGCAACGTTCAAAGCCGCGGTAATCACAGTCAGCGAGCCTTTTGGATTAATGTTTTTTGCAAAGGAAAGAACGGTGGTTCCCGATGCGATCAGGATGCAATCGTTAGGTTCTATTAAACGGGATGCCGCCTCGCCAATGCTGATCTTTTCAACTGAATGAAGTTTCACTTTTTCGTTCACATGCTTGTCCGCCGCATAAGGGTTACTAATGGTGCCTCCGCCATGTGTGCGAAAAAGAAGGTGCTTATCCTCCAGCAATTTCAGGTCCTTCCGAATGGTTACAGAAGAAACGTTCAATTCATCGCAAAGGTCAACCACATTCACGCTGCCTTCCTTTTTCAGTTTGTTTATGATGTGCTGATGCCGCCCGGTTAAGTTGCTCATTCAGGGGCAAATTATAAAGTTGTCATCAGAATCCAACCTGCTATCTTACCCAACTACCCTTATGAGTATGATTTATTTTAAAAAGTTTCTAATTAGCTTGTATTTTATTATTAAATTCTTATTATTGTTTTCGTTTTGTTGCTTTTTACTTAGTTTGAGAAACATTTGAAACTGATTTTGCTTAATGAAAGGATCGCCATCTCATAGTATAGTTGATAGAAATGCAGAATTGAAAAAAGTTACAGACTCTTCTGCAACCTGGGATATACTTGTGATTGGAGGAGGCGCTACCGGCTTAGGTATTGCCCTTGATGCCGTTGCAAGGGGATATAAAACAGTACTGGTAGAAGGAGCCGATTTTGCAAAAGGAACCTCCAGCCGCAGTACCAAATTGGTTCACGGTGGTGTACGGTACCTGGCACAGGGAGACATCCGGTTGGTTAGGGAAGCGAGTATTGAAAGAGGCTTACTCTGCCGTAATGCACCTCATCTCGTAAAAAATCAAACGTTCATTATTCCACTTTATACGTATTGGGACAGGGCCAAATATACCATTGGCCTTAAGCTTTATGATTGGATCTCGGGCAAAATGACACTTGGTTCTTCTGTTTTTATTTCGCGAAAGAAAACTATGACGGCACTACCCGGTGTCAATTCAAAAGGTTTGCTTGGCGGTGTGTTATATCACGACGGGCAGTTTGATGATTCCCGTCTCGCCATCAACCTTGTTCAAAGTATTATTGATCATGGCGGCTGTGCAGTCAATTATACTAAAGTATGCGGCCTGCTGAAAAATGGCGAAGGGCAAATAGAAGGCGCCATCATAACGGATATAGAAAGCGGTGTTCGATATAATGTAAAGGCAAAAGCGGTAATAAATGCCACGGGTGTTTTTGTAGATGATATACTCCAGATGGATAATTCGGCTGCGGCTAAAAGCATTTGTGTAAGCCAGGGTGTACATCTCGTTTTAGAGAAAAAATTCTATCCTTCCTCTCATGCGTTGATGATTCCTGAAACCAGTGATGGCCGGGTATTGTTTGCGGTGCCCTGGCATAATAAAGTAGTGCTGGGTACAACCGATACGCCTGTTGATGAAGCCTCATTGGAACCGCAGGCACTGGAAAAAGAGATCAATTTTATTTTAGAAACCGCCTCTGCTTATTTAACTCAAAAACCTACAAGAAGTGATGTGCTGAGTGTATTTGCAGGTCTTCGCCCATTGGCAGCGCCTAAACAAGGCGAGCAAAAAACGAAAGAAATATCGCGTAGCCATAAGATCATTGTTTCCACCTCCAACCTCTTTACGATTCTTGGTGGCAAATGGACCACTTATCGAAAGATGGGAGAGGATATGGTGAACTATATTGAAAAACATCTTAGCTGGAATGGTACAAAATCCGCAACTGCCAACATGCAGATTCATGGTTATGCGGCCAATGTCAATTGGAATGATCCCTTTTATTTCTATGGAAGTGATGCTCCATTACTTAGACAGAGCATGAATGGTACCGCAGGCAAATGGATAAGTGAAAGCCTGAAGATTCATAAGATGCAGGTGACCTGGGCGGTAAAAAATGAAATGGCCAGGACGGTAGAAGATGTTTTATCCAGAAGAACCCGGGCTCTTTTTTTAGACGCCCTGGAAAGCATTCGTATTTGCCCTGAAGTAGCCCGCATTATGGCCGATGCACTGGATAAAGATGAGGCTTGGATGGAAAAAGAAATAGCTGAATTCACAATGCTTGCCCGGCAATATATTCTAAAGCCCGATAAAATAATGATTGTCACAAACCCTGTATGAGCCTAACACAAATTTTTAAACCTGCTGCTCATAAGAACCCCTTGCCGGATAGGCAAATTGATCCGGCTTATAAAAAACTAAGGCTGCAGGTATTCATGGGCATCTTTATTGGCTATGCCGGTTATTACCTGGTGCGCAAGAATTTTTCTATGGTGATGCCCGACCTGATAGCACAGGGTTATACCAAAACAGATCTGGGAATAGCCTTATCAGCCATCTCCATTGCTTACGGCATCAGCAAGTTTGTAATGGGCACGGTATCGGATAGAAGCAATGCCCGTACCTTTCTTTCCATTGGTTTAGTTCTTTCGGCATTCACCATGATAGCGATGGGCGTCTTTCCTTTTGCTACCGGTTCTATCGCTGCCATGTTCGCACTTTTATTTATTAATGGATGGTTCCAGGGCATGGGATGGCCTCCCTGCGGACGAGTGGTGGTACACTGGTTTTCATTAACAGAACGGGGAACAAAAATGTCCATCTGGAATGTAGCACATAACGTAGGTGGCGGTCTAATGGCGCCCATAGCCATCGCCGGTTTGGCGGTGTTTGGTACCTGGCAGGGCAAATTATACTTCCCGGGTATCATTGCTCTTTTTGTTGCCTTAATCACTTATTTGTTGGTTAGAGATACGCCGCAATCCTGCGGGCTTCCACCCATTGAAAAATACAAGGATACTTATACAAAAGACTATAATGAGTCGCATGAAAAGGAATTAAGCACAAGGCAGATCCTCCTGGATTATGTTTTGGTTAACAGGTTGATCTGGTACATCGCCTTCGCCAACGCCTTTATATATTTGGTACGATATGGCGTGCTTGATTGGGCTCCCACTTATTTAAAAGAAGCGAAAGGATTTACTTTGAATGAAACAGGATGGGCTTACTTCTTATACGAATGGGCTGGTATTCCCGGAACGTTATTGTGTGGTTGGCTCAGCGATAAAATCTTCAATGGTCGGCGTGCCCCTGCAACCATTATTTACATGGTACTGGTAACAATAGCGGTTTTTGTTTATTGGAAAAACCCGGCGGGAAATCCCCTGGTTGACAATATTGCACTGATTGCTATCGGCTTTCTTATTTACGGGCCGGTAATGTTGATTGGTGTACATGCACTGGACCTGGTGCCTAAAAAAGCCGCAGGTACAGCAGCAGGTTTAACGGGGTTATTCGGCTACCTGGGAGGAGCCGTATTTGCCAATGCCGCCATGGGTTATGTAGTAGACAAGTGGGGATGGGACGGAGGCTTTATGGTACTTATCGCCTCTTGCTTCCTTGCTGTTTTCTTCACAGCTTTAACATGGAAAAAAGAACAAACAATTTCAATTCATTCCTAAACATACAAACAAGTAACGTATGAGAACAATTGCTACTGCTAAAACAAAAATGTACAAAACCAAAACCTGGCTTCTAAGCCTGTTGCTGGTTTTTGTGTCCGCCATTTCATGGGCACAGGAAAAGACCATCACTGGTATTGTAAAAAATGCCGAAGACGGTAAGCCTGTAGTCAACGCCACCGTGCAGGTAAAGGGCTCAAAGGTTTTTACTGTTACAGATGAAAGGGGCACCTTTTCAATTAAGGCAAATACAGGACAAACACTTGTTGTAACCGTCGTCGGCTTTAATGCTGTGGAAAGAGCTGTTGGAACGCAAACCTCCATCAATTTCGACCTTTCCGGTTCTGCTGGTGAAATGGAAAATGTAGTAGTAACTGCATTAGGTATTCGAAGAGAAGAAAGAGCCTTAGGCTATTCTACCACAACCGTTAAGGGTGAGCAGTTGACGGAGGCTATTTCCAGTAACTGGACCGATGCATTATCGGGTAAAGTGGCAGGATTAAATTTGGTACGTTCTAATAGCGGCCCCACAGGGTCTAATAAAATTATTCTTCGTGGAGAAAACAATTTAACCGGCGATAACGAAGCACTGATTGTAGTTGATGGAGTGGTTATCAACCAGGGAAGTGGCAGAAGAAGCGCTATTGGTGGTGAATCTGCCTATGGAACCAGTGCCGATAATATGCCTGCTGATTATGGAAGTGGTTTAAATGATATTAACCCTGAGGATATTGAATCTGTAACCGTATTAAAAGGCCCGGGTGCTGCGGCTTTGTATGGCCAGCGTGGTGCCAACGGAGCTATTATCATCACTACAAAATCGGGCAACAGCAAACGTAAAGGCTGGGGCGTTACACTTAACTCAAATGCCTCTATGGAGAGTGTAAACCGCTGGCCCGACCTGCAGTATGAATATGGCCAGGGCCTGGATGGTGCCACCTATTACTCATTTGGTACTTCTCCCGATGGGGGAAGTACTTCCGGCACTTCCTCTGCTTACGGCCCACGTTTTAATGGGCAGTCATTCTACCAATATAATCCGGCCACTGGAATCCGCGGTACAGAACGAACTTCATGGAAGCCATATAAGAACCAGACCCGCAACTATTTCAATACTGGTCAAACTGTTACCAATACAATAAGTGTTGATGGTGGTACCGACAAAACTTCTGCCCGCTTTTCTGTAACCGATGTACGCAACAAATGGATCATTCCTAACACGGGCTATAGTCGTAACACACTTGCTCTCTCGGTTAATTCTAAAGTAAATGATAAGTTGCAAATTGCTTCTAAAGTGAATTATACCAACAAGCGAAGCGACAACCTGCCCGGAGCTGGTTATGGCAATCAATCTATCATGTATTGGTACATCTTCTGGCAACCCAGCGCCGATATGGATTGGCTGAAACAATACTGGATCAGGGGACAGGAAGGACGACGGATTTTTTATCCTTTCAGCAGTTTTCCCGAAAACCCTTATGCAGTAAGTTATGAATTCATCAACCGCAGCAACCGCCATGGTATAACCGGGAATGTGCAGGCCACGTATAGTTTCACAAAGGAATTAAGCCTGTTGGTACGTAGCTCCCTGGATATGGGCAGCGAAGCCCGGGCCCAGGAGCGGCCATTCGACGCTGGCTCAAAACTTCAGAAAGGAAGCTATCGCACACAGAACATTTTTTCCCAGGAAATAAGTACTGATTTCCTGTTGAAGTACAGTAAAAAAATAAACGCCGATTTTGATTTCTCAATAACCGGAGGTGGTAGCACACTCAATAATAATTATAACCGGGACGAAGTCAGAGCTGATTCGCTTTGGAATCCCGGCGTATATACGATGTCTAATAGTATGGGCCCGCTGGTAACGCTTCCCTTTAAAAGCAAATACACCATCAATAGTTTTTACGGACTGGCATCTGCCGGTTATAAAAACTATTTATTTCTTGATTTAACGGCACGCCAGGACTGGAATTCTGTGTTGGCCACACCGGACCGTATTGAAAACGCAGGCTTCTTTTATCCTTCTGCCAACGTGAGTTTTGTATTGTCTGATGCCCTGCGAATGCCGAGGGCCGTCAACTTTGCCAAGCTTCGCTTTTCTGCATCCAGTGTAGGAAGCGGGGGCACCAATCCTTACCTCACTGCCTACAATTATCAATCTGCCGGAAGCTTGTACAGTGGCGGGCTGCAAAACCCTTCGCTGTTAGCAAACCCGGATTTAAAACCCTTGCGTACAACGACCTACGAAGCAGGTGTTAATCTACGCATGTTTAATCGTATCAACCTCGATGTGGCAGTGTATACAGGTAATACCAAGGATCAAATCCTGCAGCGTGTTGTTGACAGGGCATCAGGTTACTCACGTCAATTGATCAATGCAGGCGAGGTCACAAACAAAGGTGTAGAGGTTGGGTTAAACGCAACGCTGGTATCTCTTAAAAACAGTTTCAAGTGGACGACGAACATAGTCTATTCGGCAAACGCCAACCGGATTGTTGCGTTGGCAGACAGTTCAGTAGTGCTGCAAACAGGTCCTGTAGGCGGCGGGCAGATCGTTGCTAAAATTGGAGGAAGTATGGGCGACCTTTATGGCCGTGGTTATGTTCGGGCTCCGGACGGCCAAATTGTATATGATGCCACTACCGGCTTTGCCCTTATTTCTCCGGATGTAGTTCAAATTGGCAATACAATTCCAAAAGGCAAAGTAGGTTTCAGCAACACTTTTCAATACAAAGGCTTCCGGTTGAATTTGCTTTTTGATGCACAATACGGTGGTGTAGCTCACTCCCTGATGCACTATAAAATGGCGGAGCAAGGGAAGCTGACCAAAACAATTCCCGGCCGTTACAATGGTATTATTGGCAATGGTGTAGTAATGGGTGCTGATGGAAAGTATAAAACAAATGATGTAATTGCCACCGATATTGATGAATACTACCGCTCTCATTGGGGTACCGATAATGCTGAAGGAAGCACCTTCAGCACCGACTTCATAAAGTTTAGAGAAGCAAGGTTGGACTACACCATCAGCCCGGGCCTCACTAAAAAGTTAGGGCTGCAAAGGGTAACACTCGGCGTGTACGGCCGCGACCTTTTCATCTGGTCGCCGTGGCCTATGTTCGATCCGGAGTTTGGTACCTTAAGCGGAACAGATATTGTTCGTGGGTTTGAGATCGGTCAGTTCCCATCTACCCGTACAGTTGGCGTTAACCTGGTTGTTGCATTTTAACTTATATCAACATGAAAAAGATAATCTATACAAACCTGGCTTTTGCACTGGTTGCATTTAGCCTCCTGACAAGTTCCTGTACAAAAGATTTTAAGGAAATAAATACAGATCCGAATAATACACCAAGGGCACTGCCGCAACAATTGTTAGCGCCAGCACTGGTAAATACCTTAACCTATAACATGCTGCGCAACCGCAACTTCAATAATGAGTTGATGCAGGTTACAGTTAACGTAAGTGATGCTGAAGGACAGGTATTCCGCTACGACTACCGCTCCAACTTTGCCGACTACCTTTATAATGGCTGGTATGCGGAGCTAACAAACTTTAAGGACATTGATACCATCGCAAGGGAACAGCTAAACTTTAATACCTCGTACCAGGGCATTTCACTGATTTGCCAGTCGTGGATATATTCTTTACTTACCGATACTTATGGTGATGTGCCTTACTTTCAATCGAACAAGGCAAAAAAGGAATTGGGCGGAATTTTGGAACCTGTGTTTGACAAACAAAAGGACATTTATCTTGACATTTTTAAGAAGCTGGAAGAAGCTAATACATTATTAAGTTTAGGTACTGCCATAGTAGGCAGCAGCGATCCGGTGTATAGCGGAAATATCAGCAGATGGCGAAAATTCGGAAACTCACTTTACCTGCGATTGTTATTACGTATTTCTGGCAAAGCTGAAGTGTCGGCGCAGGTGACAGCCAAGATCAAGGACATCGTTGAAACCAATGCCAGCAGATATCCTATCATGGCAAGTAACGATGAGTCGGCCATACTGAGATGGACCGGTGTGGCACCTTACACTTCTCCCTTCGCTGCAGTGCGGGAGCAGGACTTCCGGGCACCGGGCATTGCCTCTTTTTTTATAGACAACCTTTTAGCATGGGGTGATCCGAGGATTGATCAAAACCAGAGCGGCACCGGAATTAACCGTTGGAGCATTTCTCAATTCTCAGGTTCCTACATTGGTGTACCAAGCGGCTATACGCCGGGCACTGTGCCAGATAAAAAATCATATTTCTTATCTAATACTTCCGCTACTTCACTGCAAACAGAACCACTGACTGGCATGATGATGAATTTTGCTGAAGTGAAGTTTATCCTGGCAGAGGCAGCATTAAAAGGATGGATCACAGGGTCTGCAGAAACCTACTACAATGATGGAGTATTAAACAGCATTAAACTTTGGCTGCCCAATTGGAGTGTGCCGATAACAACCTATCTGCAAAATCCCAACGGCAACAGTATGCTGCTGTCAACGGCCACTACCGTCGATGAAAAAATGGAGCGTATTCACCTGCAAAAATACTACGCACTTTTTTTAGTTGACATGCAGCAATGGTTTGAGTACCGCCGCACAGGTCGCCCAACTTTACCAAAGGGACCAGGCCTGCGAAACGGCGGTGTAATGCCGGCACGAATGACCTACCCGGTTTATGTGCAATCAACCAACCCAACCAACTATAAGGCCGCTGTAGCAGCACAAGGCCCTGATGTGATTTCAACACAGGTATGGTGGCAAAAACCATAAGACAAACCAATTAATTATTAATAGGTGTATTACTAAAATTAAAGCGATGAAAAAGATACTGCTATACATTATTTGCCTGCTGAGTCTTTCCTTTTTTTGGGGATGTAAAAAGGACGGGGCTTACCCGGGAGCAACCATAAGTCCATACATAGGTATACTGGATTTGCGGGACATTTATAAAGGACAAGAAGTAACACTTACAAAAGAAAATATGTTTGGCTCCGGTAAAATTGCCGGCGTGGTTGTCTCTGACCATTCGGGTGGCAATATGCCCGCAGGTTTACTGGTGGTGCAGGATAGAAGACGCTTATCGGAGCTTCGTGGTATTTCGCTGGCTATTGGCACTGACGCGGCCAGCTTTGTGCCCGGTGATTCTGTAGTGATAGATGTACAGGGAGGCCTTCTTAAGCGGGCCGATGGAATTTTACAGATTGCCGGCCTCTCAAAAAACAACATTACAAAAGTATCCTCAGGCAATACCATACCTGCTAACCGGGTGAACAGCAATGCCATCCTTTTAAACCCGGAAAAATACGAGAGTACTTTAGCAGTGATCGTAAAAGCCGGTTTCAACCCTTTGCCTGCGCCAACAGATGTTTTATCGGGAACCAAGGTGCTAAATGATGGCTTCGGAGATTTAAATATGCGTACCGAGCCAACCGCCGCTTTTGCCAATAGATCGCTTCCGTTCCTGGCCAATTATTACGGAATAGTATTTAACACAGAAACTCCAAATAAACAATTGGTGCCCCAGCTTCGATTGCGGACGAACAGCGATATTGTTGTCCTCAGTTCTACCGTTATTATAACCCCTATTATTATTACTGGTTTTATTAGTGATGTGGCGGGAGGGGATGGTAACAACGAGTACATGCAGTTTATGGCTACGCAGAATATCAATTTTGCGGCAACACCGTATTCCGTAGTCGTTACCAACAACGCAGGTGCATCCACACCAACAGGATTTCCTGTCAACGGATGGGCAACCGGGGGCCTGCGCACTTTTAAGTTTAACCTTACATCTGGCACCGCCGCAAAAGGCACTTTCTTTTACGTTGGTGGGTCAGCTAAATTGATTAACGGCGCAGCCCAACCAACCCTAACTCCACCGGCGCCAGTATCAACAGACATTAGCAGTGCTAACTGGATCAGATCTTTTAACTATACTACGACCGATGGAGATGGTTTTGGTACCAAGACCTCAGGCTTATTGGCTAACAGCGGCAATGCTTCTGGTATAGCCGTGTTTGAAGGAACAACCGTCAATGTCAGTTCTGTTCCTGTGGACGTCATATTTGTAGCGGCCGGAGGAGACCTGTATACGCCAACACCAACACCAAGGGGATATCGTATCACAAATACTGATTGGTATGATGTAAAAAATCCGATTACCCTTACGGATCAACCATTTTATAGAAGTGGTACCAATACCCTCAATCTTGCCTATACAACCGCGGACCAGGGATTTTTTTACAAGCTTGGAGGAGAGTACAATACCACGCTTGGCCGATGGGTAAAGGTAAGAAGCCAAACAAATTTTTTGCTGACAAAGCAATCCAAATTGGATGACATCCAAACCGGAGAAGTTACAAAGCTTGTTCAATAGATTTTGAATAGTTGAAACCTACGGAAGCATGTTTATCCAAAGTGAAATTGAAATGGTCATTGATTTAATTGCAACTCATAATATAAACAAGACTAAAATTTAGCTTGGTGCAAAGAAGAAAGTTTATACAAAACATTGCCTTTTTAACAGGTGGATTAATCTCTGGAAGTTACCTGCCTGCAAAAGCATTTTTTGTCAAAGGCGAAAAGATAAAAGGGCAGGTTACTTCAAAAGGCAAGGGTCTGAAAGACGTAATTATAAGTGATGGCTACACTGTTGTCGCCACTGATAAAAAAGGAAAATTTGAAATGGAGCCGCACCCCGATGCACTGGCCTTATTCATGTCAACACCATCGGGCTATGCCTTTATTGAGGAGAATGGAATAGCGAGGCATTACCGGTTGATACAGGAAATGAATCTTA
>JAQBNG010000135.1 GCA_028288675.1 Flavisolibacter sp.
TTTGAAAAGCACGACGATATTAAAGTAGTGCATAGCCTGAACGGAAGTGAGGCATTATTAGCATTGGAAGGAATGTTGCAAGAAAATTGTCTGCCCTGCCTTATTATTTTAGACATTAATATGCCGGTAATGAATGGTAGGGAAGCCCTTCAGGCCATCCGGAATAATCCACATTTCAGTAAGCTCAAGGTAGTGTTGTTCAGTACATCCGATAGCCCTTCTGATGTTGCCTTTGCAAAAAGTTTTGATGCTTCCTTAATTACCAAACCCATTGAGTACGCTAATTTAGAGATGATTGCTAAAGCATTTGTTGATCAGTGCAATTTTGAAATCAATAAGCTTTCTGCTAACTGAGCGGATAAGCAGTAATAAAGAATAACATAATTTTTTTGGAGGCGTATAGTTTTTTTTCTTTTTCAATTTTCCTTACGTCAATAACCTTTACTTTTGCCACCCCATTACAATTTATGGCGATAAGCCTTAAGGGTACCTGCGGGTGTGGCGAAATTGGTAGACGTATCAGACTTAGGATCTGACGCCGCGAGGCATGGGGGTTCGAGTCCCTCCACCCGCACAAACAAACAAGGAACAAGGAATTTCGAACGTTGAAACGACTTCGATATTCTTCTGTTCCTTGTTCATTATTCATAATTCATCATATATGGCAACCGTTACACAGCAAGAGGTGGCTCCTTTACACAAGCAGCTAAACATCACAATTAATAAAGAAGATTATCTCCCCTCTTTTGAAAAGGCATTAAAAGACTACAGCAAGAAAGCAAACATACCTGGATTTAGAAAAGGTATGGTGCCGGCAGGGTTGATAAAAAAAATGTATGGCACATCTTTGTTCACAGATGAAATTTTAAAGACTGTTGATAAAGAAGTTTTCAAATTTATTGAAGACGAAAAGCTGGATATTTTCGCCCAGCCTTTGCCCCTTGACTTTAACCTGCAACAGTTAGATGTAAATAATCCTGCAGCTTACACATTTACGTTTGAAGTAGGTATGAAGCCCGAAATACAGGTACCTGACTTATCTAAGGAAACGGTAACGCGTTATAAAGTTTCCATTACTGATGAAATGCTTTTAGAAGAAGTAGAACGTATGCGCACCCGCTACGGCAATATGACTGAGCCTGAAAGTGCTCAAAGTGATGAAACTGTCTTGAATGTAACATTTATCGAGACTGATGCAGATGGTAATGAAGTCGAAGGGGGTATCAGAAAAGATAATTCGGTGTTGGTAAAGTATTTTAAAGAAGGGTTTAAGCAAAACGTTATTGGTAAAAAGAAAGACGATATGATACAGCTTTCTTTAGAGGAAGCATTTGATAATAAAGAAGCGGAAGCCATTTTGCAGGATTTAGGTTTGGATAGTGCCATCGGCAAGCACTTTAAACTTCTGATTACAAAAGTGGGTTTAGTAGAGCCCAGGGAATTAAATGAAGAGTTTTTTACGCAGCTTTTCCCTAATGAGGAAGTAAAAACAGAGGAAGATTTTCGTAACAGGGTAAGAGCAGAATTGCAAAAGCAATGGGATGCGGAAAGCAGTAACCAGATGCAGCACACCTTGTATCACACTTTGTTAGATAAAACGCATATTGATGTGCCTGCGGAATTTTTAAAGCGTTGGTTAAAAACACAGGGTAAAGAAGGCGAAGTGAAGACCGAGGAAGAAATTGAAGCAGAATTTCCAACTTTTTTAAATCAATTAAAGTGGACACTAATTACTGATGAACTGGTGAAAAAGGCTGGCATTCATGTTCAGCAGGATGAAATCCGTCAGTTTGGTAAGCAGCAGTTATTTGGGTATATGGGGATGGCTACTATGGGTGAGGAACAGGATTGGGTACGTGACTATATTGACCGCATGATGAAAGACCGTAAGTATGTTGAGGATGCTCACAACCGTATTCAAACCCAAAAGCTATTTGAGTGGGCAGAATCACAAGTAAATGCAGTAGATACTCCTGTTAGTAAAGAGGAATTTGCACATTTAAATGAAGAGCATAATCATCAACACCATTAAAATCCGCACGACAATCCGCACATATCTAGAGTCGTGATAGAGCAGCCCGACATGCTATAAAAATTTACAGACCCAATCATTGAAATATGGTTGGGTCCTTCTTTTCCTATCGTGAGCAAGCCTAAAATTTCCAATTGCACAGGTTACATTTAAATAGAAAATTGGATGGCTTTTAATTTTACATGTATTTACTTTTTACTTCATCGGACTTCCCAGCGCTGATGCTCTCCGATACGGTGATGCGGGTTAATGGTAGCTACAAAAAAAAGAGTCCCGCAATAGCGGAACTCTTTTCAAAGCCCAGAATATTTTTTGATTAATAGTTATCTCTGTAACCTCCGCCGCCGCCGCTGCTACCGCCACGATTGTAGCCACCGCCACCACCGCTGCTGCCGCCACGATTGAAACCACCGCCGCCACCGCCGCCTGGTTTTTTAAAGCCGCCACCGCCGCCGCCGCCGAAACTTCGCTTTTTGAAGCCACCGTCGCCGCCTTCGCTGCCGCCTTCTTTAGGGCGAGACTCATTAACAACCAATCCACGACCATCCACTTCGCTACCATTTAATTGAGCAATGGCTGCTTGTGCCTGTTCATCGTTTGGCATGTCAACAAAACCAAAACCTTTACTGCGCTGTGTGAATTTGTCCATCACAATCTTGGCAGATGCTACTTCACCAAAAGAGGTGAATAAGTCGGCTAAGTCCTGATCCTTCAGGCCCCAACTTAAGTTTCCTACGTAAATGTTCATTTTGAGAAAATTTAAAAAAACAAAAAGAGTGTTCACAGCCAGCAAGTTACAAAGGAACATAAATGTTCAAAGGCCCGATGAAACTGAAAGAACACGTAATACAAAACGAATATAAAGATTTTATGCACGTATTTCAAAAACAAAGCTGCCCTTTTTTATTAAAAGGGCAGCTTTAAAAGATAAAAAAATATTACTGTTTCAAAACCTTCATGGTTTCAGTACTACCATCTCCGGCATCAAAACGAATCATGTACATACCTTTCTGCAGGCTGGTCATATCAACATACGTTTGCATAGAGCCAGTTACAGGTTTTAGCGATTTTACTATCCGTCCATCAGCTCCACTTAAGGTTATTAATCCATTGCTTGTAATAACGGGATGTTGTACGGTTAGTTGATTTAATACCGGCTGCGGGAAGGCTTTTAATACAATAGATGTTTTGCCATTAACTATACGGGCTATCGTACTGTATTTAAATTTACCATCATTATCAACGTTTTTGATTCTGTAATAAGCTGTGCCACTATTGTTCGCATCTAAATAGGTGTAAGTATCTCTTCCTGTTTTACTAATAGTTCCAACTGTAGTAAAACCGCGTCCATCTGCACTTCTTTCTACTTCATAGCGGGCTATATTCTCTTCGCCAGCTACTTTCCATGTTAACTGTACACCACTGGCTGCTTTTTTAGCATCGAAGCCGATAAAGGCTACCGGAAGCGGTTGTATGGAAAAAGCGCCATTGGTTCTAAAGTCGTCAAAAGT
Source organism: Flavisolibacter sp. (assembly GCA_028288675.1). Lineage (GTDB taxonomy): Bacteria > Bacteroidota > Bacteroidia > Chitinophagales > Chitinophagaceae > Flavisolibacter. Next base: position 3,544 of record JAQBNG010000135.1, read on the forward strand.
AAAATTTTGTGCTGATAGCCCTGAGCCTGTACTTGATGTAATATCTATACGAAAGCGGTATTGGCCACCTGTTGGAAAACCAGGTAAGTCGGCGAGTGAAACAGCACGGCATACCGTAGCTGAGGCGCCCGATCCATAATTAGGAACCAACTGGCCCAAATTGAAAGTAGTTAATTGATTGGTTAGTGTAGAAATATACATAACTACGACTCCCACTGTTGATACTCGTTCTGAACCTTCTAAAATAAACCCATATCCTAACGAGGTGGCATTATTCGCTGCGCGATAGGTGGGCGTAGTAATAGAATACACAGCTGTTCCAATAACATTTTCCCGGATTAACCTCTGCCCTGAAACACTGTATGAGAAGTCACCTGTAAATCCTGCTGTAGTATTTGCAACAGTATTAAAGTCTTCTACAATGGGGCCGCAAATAGATTGGCTAAAAGCTGCTGAACTCAAAAGGGTTAGGGACAAAACTGCAAGCACTGCCTGCTTCATTACAAACATGTAAATTTTCTTCATGGTTAACAAATTAAAAAGTTGAATAAATAAATTTTCAGCTTTTCAAGGAGTAGGAATGCTGGTTAATCAGAAGAATTAGGAGGATAGATAGTTGACTTTCAAAAACTATTCCTGAGTTTAATAACGAACAAGAATAATGCTATGAACTACAAAGATGCACATTTTAGGCAATAAAAAAAGTCCACATGATTTTATGTGGACTTTTATAAATAAAGGTGTGGTTATTATTCAGCAACAACTTCCAGGTCAATTTCCGCATTCTGGCCATTGCCAAAATCAACCGTTGCCTTATAACTGCCTAATTCTTTTACTTCATCATTAATAGTGATCTTCTTACGGTCAATTTCGTAACCTTTTTGGTCGCGAATGGCCCGGCTGATTTGCAGAGAGGTAATGCTACCAAAAATTTTACCGCTTGTTCCGGTTTTAGCACCAACCCTTACAGGAGCTTCTTTCAGCTTACTAATTACACTATTGATTTGAGCCAGCATGGCGTCCTCTTTTTTCTTAACTACTTTTAGCCTTTCTTCTAATTGTTTCTTATTAGAGGGATTAGCTTCTACGGCCAGGCGCTGCGGAATTAAGAAATTTCGGGCATATCCATTTTTTACTTTTAGCTGCTCGTTTTTTCCACCAAGATTATCTACATCCTGGATTAAAATAATATCCATAATACGTTGTTTTAACCCAATTTCAATTTAAGTGAAACTGTTCCCTCACCTTCAGAGGGTTAGGGTGAGTTTATTTTAAAAGATCTGTTACATAAGGTAACAATGCCATTTGACGGGCCTTCTTAATTGCATCAGAAACTTTACGCTGATACTTTAAAGAGTTACCAGTAATGCGGCGAGGCAACATTTTACCCTGCTCATTCAGGAATTTTTTCAGGAACTCAATATCCTTATAATCAATATAGCGGATACGATATTTTTTAAAACGGCAAAATTTCTTCGGACGTTTTTCCTGCTTAATGGCCGTCAGGTACTTAATCTCATTTGGTCTAGCCATTGATCACCTCCTTTAGTTTTTCGGTTCCGGTTGGTAAACCGTTTCTTTTTCTGTGGTTGTACTCAACTGCATACTTGTCGAGTCGTGTAGCCATTTGACGAAGCACAGCCTCGTCGCGCAGAAGCTGAATTTTCAGCTTCTCATTGAAGTCGGATGGCGCCTGATACTCCATAACCCAGTACAAGCCTGTGGTTTTT
>JAQBNG010000192.1 GCA_028288675.1 Flavisolibacter sp.
CAGTAAGCAGTTGGGAGCTTTTACTGCCTACTACTTACTGCTTACTGCCTACTCTTAATTTAGGGCGGCAAAGATAAGGAGTTGAGTTTCGCCATTTCTAAACGAAACCTTTAACTTCAAACCGAAAAATAAATCCGTCACCGCAAATCTATAATTGTATGGCTTTAAGCAGAATCTGGTCGGCGTTTGTGATAATAGCAATCTCCGTAGCAGCGTTTCATTGGTTGGTTCTCGGTAACGAAGTCATCTTTAATCGCATGGTAGTAGGCAAGGCTGATGAATCATATCCCTACGTGTTGACCGGGTATGACGGTGACACTACTTCCGCAACCCGAACCGCTTTTGTAAATGCAGTTAAGCCTTATGGGTTTACAAGGAGAGATTCGGCAAAAGACTTCCGTTATATCATTACTGACAACCCATCTTCCGATACCGTAAAAGCATTACGTAAGATAGCGCCTGAAGCTACTGTGTACACCTACGCTTACGTAAAAGCTATCGGTATGAAGCCCGTTGATGGGATCATTGAAACCTGTAAATCTGCGGTAAACATCTGCATCGGGCTGATAGGAATTATGGCCCTTTTCATGGGCTTTATGTCAATAGCCGAAAGGGCAGGAGGGATACGGGTTCTATCAAGAGTTATTGGTCCATTCTTTAGCCGTTTGTTTCCCGGAGTACCAAAAGATCATCCGGCTAACGGGCACATGATGTTGAACTTTTCTGCTAACTTGTTGGGTTTAGATAATGCGGCAACGCCATTTGGTTTAAAAGCAATGGAGAGTTTACAGGAGTTAAATCCCCGTAAAGAAACTGCGACAGATGCGCAGATCATGTTTCTTTGCTTGCATGCATCGGGACTTACACTTATACCGGTAAGCATTATTGCTGTACGGGCAGCACTGCGGGCAAGTAACCCAACCGACATTTTTGTGCCTTGTATGATTGCCACATTTGTAGCGACCATGGCGGCTATGTTCATCGTCTCATTCAAACAAAAGATTAATGTATTTCAACCGGTGATACTGGCCTGGGTAGGTGGTGTATCGGCTGTCATTACTTTATTGGTATTGTACCTTACCTCACTTAGTTCGGACAGGGTGCAAGTTGTTTCAGGCATTATTGGCAATGGAATTTTACTGTTGATACTTCTCCTTATTACTGTTGGCGCCCTCTATAAGAAGATCAACGTGTTTGATGCTTTTATTGAAGGCGCAAAAGGTGGTTTTGAAACGGCTGTTCGTATAATTCCTTACCTGGTTGGGATGTTGGTTGCTATTAGTATGTTGCGCACCAGTGGAACTTTTGATGTAGTGATCAATGGTATTAAATGGATGTTTACCGCCTTAGGAACCGATACTAAGTTTGTAGATGGCCTGCCTACAGCATTAATAAGACCTTTAAGCGGCAGTGGTGCAAGGGGTATGATGGTGGATGCCATGAAAACTTTTGGTCCTGACTCTTTCACCGGGCGTCTGGCTTCTGTTTTGCAAGGATCGAGCGACACGACGTTTTATGTGATCGCGGTTTATTTTGGTGCTGTGAATATTAAAAATACAAGGTATGCAGTAGGAGCGATGTTGCTGGCGGATTTGGTTGGGATAATTACAGCAATATTGCTCTGCTATCTGTTCTTTGGAGGTGCATAATAGTAATGCGCTGCCTTGCCATTAAAATTTCAGTAAAGAAATTTTTCCATCCATAGTGGTTACTAATAATTGATTGTTAGCAATAGGAAGCAGGTTGGTCACCAATCCGTTTGATATTTTATGCTTCCATAAAACTTTTCCGCTTTGCCTGTCCAATGCAACGGTTACACCGGATTGTGTAGGCACAAAAACAACATTGTTATTTTCAACAATAGCGGTGGGACAAATTTCATAGCCAAGAGCAACATTGCTTTTCCAAATTGATTGCATATCATTGGCGGTTGCAGAAATGCCATGCACATTGCCTTCCATTGTTTTTACAAATACAACTGTGCTATCATTTGAAAGCCCCATTGATTCCCGCACTCTTATGTCAGGCATTTGCTTTCTCCAGATAACATTTCCTGTAGTTGCATCTAATGCAGTCATGAACCTATCAGGTGCAACAAGGAAGACACGATTGTTTGTTGCCACAGGAAAACAGGCAGCAGGGGAGAACATCCTGTTGGAGCTTTCGTTATTCCATTTCCAGATTAGATTACCGTTGCTTATGTCAAGGCAATAAAAATCATTATTCCAGCAGCCGAAATAAATTTTGCTTTTGTAGATAAGCGGCTTAGTAACCACGAAACCTTTTACATCTGCAAAATCCCACTGAAGTTTTCCTGTTTTTAAATTGATGGCTCTGAAATGGCCATCAGATGCTCCAATATAAACGGTGTTCTTATCAATTACGGGATTGCCCAATACCGCTTTGCCAGTTTCCATTTTCCAAAGAAGCTTTCCGGTTTTAGCAGTAAGCGCATAAATAGTGTTATCGGAGGAACCGGCAACTACTATGTTGTCTTTTACAACAGGTATTGAGTAGATCTTGCCATTGGTCCTGAACTTCCATGCAGGCTTTCCATTGATCTTTTTTAACGCTAAAATTTCTCCATTGGTATTTGTAGTGAATACCAGGTCACTACCGAAGGTAGTACCTGATCCGATATCGCTGTTATCCTGGTAACTCCATTTTTCTTTTACATTCAAGAAACTGTCATTTACCGCATAAGAGGGACGCGGATACTTCTCCTTTTGATTCTTAAAATCATGATCTCTCAACTCAATGCTTGCCCATGCCGGTTTAGTTTCTACGCCAGGAATTCTTTCTTTATAAGAAACAATATTGTTTATAATGGTTACAATATTATATCCGCCAACTGCCGATTTTGCACGGAGGTTAGACCGCCCCATGAAGGCCGTTATGCCTTCAAAATTCAGTTTATGGTTTGCGTGGCCATGGCCACAAAGAATGAGTTGTATATTCTTTTGCTTTAGCCTGTCTATTGCTTCAAACCAATTATTAAGACCAGAATCTTGCGGATAGTGATTTACAAAAATCAAGGACGTGGTATCAGGAATTGTTTTCAGTATAGAATCGAGCCAGACAATATTTTCCCGGGGAATTTGCCCAGGACCCATGCGCATATTAGGGCCACAATGAGTGCCTAAAAAAACATAACCGCCGGCCTTAAAATAAAATGTTTCAGTACCAAAAATTTTTTTGAAACTGTTAGCCCCGCTTTCCGACCAGTTACCATCATGGTTGCCGGGAATAATGTACCAGGGTTTATTTAGACTATCGAGTATCTGTCTTGCCAACAGTAACTCATTATCGGCGCCAAATTCTGTAATGTCACCGGAAATAACAATGAATTGCAAAGAGTCGTTTTCATTAATGTCTTTTACTGTTCTTCTTAAGTCTTCAGCGCCTGTTGCACTGCCTATGTGGGTATCTGAAAGATGAACGAAGGTTAGTGGTGTTTGACCATAGGAAAACGATCTGGCCATTGTAAGCACCATTAAATAAATGAGGGCTTTTTTTGTCATTTGTTTGAATCGGTTTAGCATGAAGAATTCACATTCTCTATCGCAGTTATATCGCTCGCCGGCCTGTTAGGAATTATTATTTTTTTGGTAAAAAAAGAAGCTGCCCACTTATAAGACAGCTTCTTAATAAAGACTTTAGTTCCAGTGAAAATTGATAAATAAGTTCTTACCAGCCTGTTGTTTGTGTAAGCTTAAATCCTTTTTCCTGATATTGAATTATCTGGGATTGTCCAACCGGGGATAGGTAGGAGCGACTGGTAAAAGGAAGCCTGTTTTGAGCATTTTCAACCATCCAAAAACCAATCATAGAACTGGCATTAGTTCCATTATAAGTTATGATGGTGCCATCTGTTTTCTTAACCCTTACTTTACCAACATTAGCTGCGGTTAAATAGCTTGGTATTTCCGCCTGAACATTTACCCATGGCCCAAGGAAGTAATCGGGATTAGTGCTAAAGTCCATATTGCTAAGTTTTTTCCATCTTTTCAAGTCTAACAACCTGCTATATTCAAAAACAAATTCCATTCTTCTTTCACGACGGATTTCCCAAATCAATTCAGGAACATCCGCATCCCTTGCCGGGTCATTTGGCATTGATGCAAGAAGTAACGGAGCTGTTTTTTGTACGCCTTTTGCAATAGCAGCTGCATCTAAGGGGCGGCTGCGGATGGCATTCACCGATTTATCCAGATCGGCCTGTGTGACAGAAGGGCCGCCGAGGTGTTGCGCTAATACTGCTTTAGCTTCAACCCAGTTCAATACAACTTCAGCTAAGCGCATAACTGGCGCATCGCTGGTATTTGTATTACTTCCCCATGCAGGTGGATACGATTTTCCGATAAAGGTGATGGCTTCCCTGGAAGCAAACTTATATCCATATAAAAGTGTAGCAGATGAAGCAAGAGGCCTATCTATAAATGATGCTTCAAATCTTGGATCCCTTGTTCTTGCCAAATCAGCAAATGTGAAGGTGTTGGCTCCAGCAACAGCAGAGTTTTGCCATACTTTACCATCATTAACTAAAAAGGACTTAACCAATACGAGGTTGGCATCTACACCCACTACCTCTGTACCATTTTGATAAGAGCCAATGGCGTGAGTTACAGCTAAAGCTGCATCATATACCCTGTAAAGCAGTACTTCGGGATGCCCGGCCAGGCTTTCTGATGTGAACAAAGTTTTAAAATCCCGGCTGAAATTATATTTATTGCTGTTGATGACAATGGCCGCCGCTTCTACCGCAAATTCCAGATATTTTTTAGCTCTTGTCGCATCTAAACCATGATAGTGCTGAAATGTTCCTTCAAACAGCATTAGCCGGGAAATAAAAGCAGCGGCGATATATTTATTTACATATTGAGCTCCGTCATTTTCCCGGATATTAGAAAGTACATATTTAAAATCATCATACACTTTATCCATCACAACACCCCTGTTATCCCTATCCTTATATAAAACGGATAAAGCAGTATCTGCGATCTCCTTATCAAAATAAGGTACATCGCCAAACACACTAACCAACCGGCTATATTCAAATCCCCTGAAAAATCTTGCAACAGCCGTCCAATGTTTGTAAGCTTCCTCAGATATCTTTGGCTTTGCTACATTATCGAGGCGGTTTATAAAGACGTTTGATTTTCTTACCCAGGTAAAGTTCCATGTAGGGCCTGCATAAGTCAGTAGCCACTCAGCCAATTCTGCAGTAGAGCCTCTTGAAGTCGGTACACTGCTT
>JAQBNG010000213.1 GCA_028288675.1 Flavisolibacter sp.
TGTTTAGATGCCCCTTCTCCACCCGATTACGGCGGCGCTATTGATATGTATTATAAGATAAAGGCATTGGCGGGGATTGGGAAGAAAGTAATACTGCATTATTTCAATTACAATTCGCACAGGAATGCTGTTGATTTGGAAACATATTGCGAAGCCGTTTTTCACTATGACCGTAAACCATTTTATCGTTCGTTTCCTGTTACAGAACCTTTCATTATTAGTTCCCGCATTAATAAAGAATTAATAGAGCGTTTGAATGCTGATGATCATCCAATTTTGTTAGAAGGGTTGCATTGCGCTGGCATCGTTCCTTATTTAAATAATAAAGAGAGAGTTGTTATACGGATGCACAACGAGGAAGCATCGTACTATCATCATCTTTCCAAAACGGCCGCATCTTTTTTAAAACGACGGTATTTTATACAGGAAAGCAAACTGCTGGATAGATATCAAAAGAAGATGAGCAAAGAAGTAAAACTTGCGTGTTTGTCGGAAAGCGATATGACCACCTTTCAAAACAGTTACGGCTTTCAAAATATTCATTTCATTCCCTGCTTTATCCCGTGGCAAACCGTGTTCATAAAAGAAGGCAAAGGCGCTTATTGTTTGTATCACGGCAACATGCTTGTATCCGAAAATGAAGAAGCGGCGCTATGGCTTATTCAACAGGTTTTTTCTATAACAAAATTTCCGTTGATTATAGCTGGAAAAGGCATTTCAAAAAGATTGAAAGAGGCAGCAAAAAACGTTTTACATGTATCGCTGGTAAACAATCCTTCCATTCGTGTTTTAGATGGACTGATTCAGAATGCCCAGGTCAATGTTTTACCCTCTATGAACAGCACCGGGGTTAAACTAAAGTTGTTGAACGCCTTATTAAATGGAAGAAATTGCATCACTAATTTCAACGGTGTAAAAGGAAGCCGCATTACCGAAGGCGTAAGTATAAAAGAAACTGCAAAAGAATGGAGTGAAGAAATAGAATCATTGATGCAACAAGAGTTTACTTCTACGCATATTGATGATCGGCTAATAATTCTTAGCATCTACAATAATAGCCTGAACGCCAAAAAACTTAGTGCGTTATTGTAGCGTTATCATGCACCCGCCCGCCTTCTGTACGTACCATTCGTGCCGGGAATTTTTGAATCACGATATAATCATGCGTAGCCATTATTACCGATGTCCCATAGTCTTTTGCGATAGTAATTAACAGGTTCATAATCTCGTCCGATGTTTCAGGGTCAAGGTTACCAGTAGGTTCATCAGCTAATATTAATTTAGGAGAATTAAGTAAGGCACGGGCTATGTCCACACGCTGTTGTTCCCCCCCGCTCATTTCAAATGTCATTTTAAAACCTTTCGATTTCAAACCCACTTTATCCAGCACATCGGCAATCTTTTCATTCATTAACTTTTCATCTTTCCAGCCTATTGCTTTTAGTACAAATTTCAGGTTCTCGTTTACATTGCGGTCGGTAAGCAATTGAAAATCCTGGAACACCACGCCCATGTTCCTTCTTAAGTAAGGCACCGTTTTCCAGGTAAGTTCCCTAAGGTTATAGCCCACCACCGAGGCCTGTCCTTCTTTGAGCGGCAACTCGCCATATAACGTTTTCAATAAGCTTGATTTACCAGCTCCTGTTCTGCCCACCAGGTATACAAATTCGCCTTTTTCAACCGTCAGGTTTACATCCTGTAACACCATGCTATCGCCCTGGTAAATGTTTGCCTTACTGATACTTACAATTGTTTCTGCCATCCCCTTTTTATTTGCTGCAAAATAAATGAACAAACGGGTTGCACCGGCCATTTATTTCATAAACTAAAAAATTAGTTGTACAACTAATAAATTAGTTATAGCTTTGGTTTTTAAGTCAAAACAATGAAGACATTAACGAAGGCAGAAGAACAGGTAATGCAGGCTTTGTGGAAAATTGGCGAAGGCTTCATACGCGATGTATTGGAAGCTATGCCGGTTCCGAAGCCGCACCAGAACACAGTTTCCACTATCTTAAAAATTTTGGTTGACAAAGAATTCATTGCTATAAAAGTTTTTGGGCGGCAGCATCAGTACTACCCATTGGTGAGCAAAGAAGGGTACTCAAAAAACAGCATAAAAAGTTTAGTGAAGGGATATTTCGGAGGATCGTTTAGCGAAGCCGTTTCTTTTATGGTGAAGGAAAATAATGTTTCCGTAGAAGACCTTGAAAGTCTTTTGGCACAACTTAAAAAAGCAAAGAGATGACAGCGATTGCTTATTACCTTTTAAAGGTCCTTATCTGCTCGGGTATTTTGTTTTTGTATTACCATGCCGCTCTAAAGAACAAAGCCTTTCATCAATGGAACCGGTTTTATTTACTGTCGGCGGTTTTGTTATCGCTGGCGTTGCCGCTGCTGCAATTCACTATTTTTTATTCGGGTGAAGAGGAGAGCAAGGCGATACAACTTATACAGGTTATGCAATCGGCTGATACTTATTTGGAAGCCCTCACTGTACCGGCACCATCATCTTTATCGCCGGAGCAATGGATTTTATCTGGCTACCTGCTTATTTGCATTTTACTTCTTAGCTCCTTTCTTATTTCCCTTTCCGCCATTTATTCTTTATTAAAGAAGCACACGGTCAGTATTGTTCATAACATAAAATTTGTAGGAACCAAAGAACCGGGAACGCCATTTTCATTTTTAAATTATATTTTTTGGAACGACGCTATCTCGCTTCAATCACAGACCGGCCAGCAAATTTTTCAGCATGAATTAGTGCATGTAAAAGAAAAGCATACGCTGGACAAATTGTTCCTGCAAGTTGTACTGATGCTTTTTTGGATCAACCCGTTCTTTTGGCTGATACGCAGGGAGCTAAAATTTATTCACGAGTTTATTGCCGATAAAAAAGCGGTGGGAGATCATGGCGCAGAAGCATTTGCAGCTATGATCATGCAGACGGTTTACCCACAACAATACCATTCTATAACCAATCAATTTTTTCAAACCTCAATTAAAAGAAGACTTCTTATGCTTACAAAAATTCAGAACCCAAAGCGGGCTTATTTCAGCAGGATCATCGTTTTGCCACTAATTGCACTTACCGTTGTTATTTTTTCTTTTCGCACAGAATCAGTTCCAGCTACGGAACAAATCAGCCCACAAAATTTTTTAGTAGTGGCTAAAGAACCTGCTACTGATTTATACAATTTGCTGCCGATAGCTAATGATACCCCTCCAGCCAAAAGCAAAAAAGCAATAACAGCGGTAGATGTAAGAACCCGGAAAGAAATTGCTATTACTTACAGTGATGGCACATCAGAAGTATTGACCGAGCAAGAGGCTAATAACAGAGGCCTTATTAATAACGGAGGGTTTAATAATGAAAAAAATACCGGGCAAAAACAATTACCGTCAAGTACAATAAGATTGAAACCGGGAGCAACCAGTCCTTTATATGTAGTGGATGAAAAAGAAATTACTGAGGAAGAGATGAGCAAGATTGACCCTAAAATGATTGAGTCTGTGAATGTGTTGAAAGATAAACCTGCAATTGATAAATATGGGTTGAAAGGGAAAAATGGTGTTGTTGAAATCAGGACGAAAACTTCAGAAAAAGATAAGGTGACAATTAATCCTACGCAGCTAGATAAACCGCTTTACATGATAGATGGTAAAGAAAGTAGCGCAGAAGAAATGAATCAAATCAACCCCAACGAAATTCAATCCATTAATGTAATAAAAGATGCTACAGCTACTTATAAATATGGTGAAAAGGGTAAAAATGGCGTTGTTGAAATTAGCCTGAAAAAAACCGATCCTAAAGACAAAGTAGTTGTAGGTTATAAGACAAAACCTAAGCCGAATGAATTAAAGCCAAGTACTGAAGAAATAATAGTTACCGGTTATAAAACAAAAACTAAATCAACTGAAACAAATAAAAAAGAGATAAGGGCAATGAAGCCAGAGCATCTTGAAAATTCACAAAAAGATACTACAGAAGGCAATAATGATGTTATAACTTATCCCGAAGAAAAATTACAAAATTTAAGGAAAACTCAAAAGAAAACAACCACCAATTAAGATTGTAGATAAGCTTACGAACTTTAGACTTGAAAGGATATTTGCCTGGTTGCATTAAATACAACAAGCTCATTACTATCTGCCGCTTCCACCCTTCCAATCAGCTGGGCATCTATCCCAAAACCTTTTACAGTGCTGATGATATCATCAGCACTTTTTTTATCCGTATAAATCTCTAACCGGCAACCCATGTTAAATACCTGGTACATTTCCTTATCATCGGCGCCGCTGCTTTGTTGGATAGTTTTAAATATCGGTGGCGCTTCAAACAAATTATCTTTTATCACCTTCACACCTGCCGGCATATACTTCATACACTTTGTTTGTCCGCCGCCACTGCAATGTATAAGACCATGCACGGCATCAAAATGATTTTCTAAAACCTGTTTTACTACCGGCGCATACGTTCTTGTAGGAGATAAAATAAGTTTACCAATCGTAGTTTCAATTGCCTCATTTTTATAATCAACAGTTACTGTATCAGTCATACGGTGCTTGCCGATGTAAACAACTTCTTCATCTATTGTTTCATCAAAACTTTCAGGGAAATTCTGCGCATAATATTTACTCAATACATCATGCCGTGCCGATGTCAGACCGTTGCTACCAATGCCACTGTTATATTCGTCTTCGTAGATGGCTTGCCCATAGCTTGCCAGGCCAACAATCACATCACCGGGTTTTATCTTCTCATTAGAAATAATTTTGGATTTGGGCCAACGTGCGGCCATTGTTCCGTTTACAGCAATCGTTTTCACCACATCGCCTACGTCAGCAGTTTCACCGCCAAGGAAGGCAATATCAATTCCGTGACTTTGCATTGTATCAAAAAATTCCTGCGAGCCT
>JAQBNG010000214.1 GCA_028288675.1 Flavisolibacter sp.
TTGCCCGGTGAAACAAGAGAGATTCGCCTGTATGGAGTAGATGGAAAAGATAGCTACGATATAAAAGGAGAAAAAAAAGGCATCAGGATACGGGTGATTGCCGGTGAGGGGGATGATGCTTATAAAACCGGTGCAAACACGGTGATAAAAATCTATGATAACAAAAGCCAAATATTAGACGTTTCATCGGGTACCCGCTTGTATTTGTCAAATGATAGTGCCGTTCATTCATACCTATATCATGCCTTTAGTTATGATAAAAAAGGAGCCGGGCCGGTTATCTTTTACGATAGCGATGACCGGATTTTTGTCGGGGTAAATTATAAGGCGCTTATCCACCGGTGGCGTAAAGAGCCCTTTGGCCAGCGGCATAATCTTTACGCCAGGTATTCCATTAACCAAAGGGCTTTTAGCTTTGGCTACGAAGGAATTTTTAACCAGTTCGCAGGTAAGTGGAGCTTATTGGCAGATGCCTATTATGACTTTGTGAGGTGGACCAATTTTTACGGCCTGGGCAATAACACAACGCTGGAAACAGATAACCGTGATTTTTACCGCATTCGAAGTAAGGAGGTTTGGGTAGGCGCCAGGTTTCAGCGACAGATAGGGCGGCAAAGTGTCTTTACCATCGCTCCTTTTTACCGGTATGTACAACTGCTTAAAAATGAAGACCGCTTTCTGGCTAAAACGTTCTTTAATGGTAACGGCTTATCTGAGTATGAAGGCAAAGGATTTGGCGGAGTGCAGGCTTCCCTCAACTTCCAACGTTTGAATAATGTATTGATCCCAACAAAAGGCATTCAGTTTGCCACAGGTGTAACACATACAAAAAATTTATCCTCGCCATCCTCTTTTACAAACTACGACGGTAATCTAAAATTCTATTTGCCGCTATCCGGTCATTTTACGTTGTCGGTTGAAAACGGTGCGGCAACTGTTACCGGCAAACCGGAGTTTTACCAGCTTAACACAATTGGCGGAAGCAGGTTAAGAGGCCACCGGAGCGATCGTTTTTGGGGCGAAACCGTTTATCATAATAACAATGAACTTCATTATTTATGGGATGTTCGCAGTAATTTGTTCAATGGCAAAATGGGTATAATGATGTTCATGGACCAGGGAAGAGTTTGGAAAGAAGGAGAGTCATCAAACAACTGGCACTATGGCTATGGCGGCGGGCTTACAATAGCTCCTTTCAATAAGATTTATGTATCCTTACAGTATGGCCTTTCCAAAGAGGACGGCACCTTTCATTTTGAGCTACGCCGGAGTTTATAAACTTCTTTTTACTGCCCGCTAATAAGCTTGTCTGTGTAAATGAGGCTGCCATCGCTGGCAAAGCCGGTAACTACAAGGCGGTAGCTTATTGCCCTGTCGTTATTATAAAATATAATTGGCGTTTGTAACGTAGCCTGGTTTGGATAAACCAGGTGGCTTAAAAATAATACCGCTCTTTGATCGGCCGTGTTTTTTAAAATTTCCTGCGTATAATCTGGTTGAAGAAATTGCGGTTGTCTTTGATAGCCTACAAGGATAGAATTATTTAAAGATGGAGTTGAAGATTTAGATTCCATTCCGCCCCTGCGGGTGTAAATTATTATAGCTCCATTAGCGCCACCGCCTCTGCCACCCACGAAACTTCCGTTAATTACTTTTATCATAGCAATATTGTTGGCAGATATTCCATTCAATACATCAGCATCAACAGGCATTTCATCTAAAAAAACCTGTGCAGGAGATTGCGTTGCAGCGCCGCCTCTTAAATAAGGCACCAGCACTCCGTCCTGCATTCCTACTGAGAAGCCAGCTACCCGGCCTTGCAGCCATTTTAAAATGTTGCTGTACGATTGCGCTGCCAGGTGGTCTTCGTTTACAAAGTCAAAAATGGTTTCATTCATAGAGGAGAAAAGGCCGCTGCTTAATTTTTTATCCAGTTCCTCAGTCGCGTTTTTTGCCCTGGTGCGAATAACCACTTCCTTCATCATGTTACTTTTTTCACTTAGTAACAGTTCATTGCTTCGCTGGGCAACTATCCATTTAATATGTGCAGGTACCGTATCGGAGTTTGAACGCACGGTTACTTCAAAAGCAGAAGAAGGAAAAGCTTTTTTATAGGGGTAGAACTTATTCATTGCTTCAAAGTCAACTTCCACATCACGTTCTAAAAACTTACGGTTGTTTGCCTGGTAATACACTTGTATGGTATCGGTAAACATAATGTCATTCAACTTAAAGCTCCCGGTATTATCCGTTTTCACCTGCATAAACTGAAAGGATGAATCTTTTCCTTTCAATATCAGGTTTACATCCTTTAGCGGTTGCGGGTTTTTCCCTTTACGCACAGTGCCCGTATAACTTAGATACAGGTCAGGATAAAAATCCAGTTTCGGAAAGCGGTTATTTAATACATCCTCCCAATGAAAGCGTTCCCATTTTTCGGTAATAAGCAAAGCGTCAAGCGCTGCTTTTTTTGTTTCATCTACCTGTTGAAAATAAGCGGGCGCCTTATGTACCGGCGTTGTAAAATCGGAGGTGAGATAAAGGTCACTTAAAAAGCTGTTTTCTATTGGATAGGCGGCATCGCTAACCTGAACTGAATAAGATGGCCAGCCAAAGCTGTCTAATGCCATTTGCCAGTGGTTGTAGCCTTTTGGTGCAAAAGAAATTGTATCGTTTTTTAATTCAACGCCGGTTGGTTCTACCTGTTGGTGTATAAAGCAAAGCCGTTCATTAACCGGGTTTTCAGCTTCATCAAATAATGTAAGCCGTAATACGCCGGCCGGCAAATTTTTTATTTCGATAGTGCCCTTTACAATACCGGCAGATTTTTTTACAGTGCCTAAGTAAACTAGCTGGTCATGGATGGTGGCAGCCAATTTATAACCGGCACCGTTAGAGGCGATGTTCTTTGAATAAATCGAATATTCAATTTTGTCATTGCTTAACCGGAGGTGGAGCGCTGATCCGCTATCACTATTTTTTGGAATGTCTACCTGCTGCATCTTGCCCACATTATCTTTAATGCTGAGAACATACTCTTTACCTGCTTGTGGTATAAAGTTTACCATCCCCACTTCATCATTCAATGGTTCTATTTCTGCCACTGAAGTGTTGCTGCCCTTTTCAAGCAGGCTTCCTTTAAAGCTTTGTGGAAGACTACCTGTAGAAAATAACCTGACAGCAAGCTTTGCAGGTACATCATTTAATATAGAGCCGCCTTCTGCAAAAGCGCTTGCTGTCCACTGTACAGGCTTTGGAGTAAGTATTTTTGCTGAGTAGGGGTTATAAATATTTACCGGCTTTATATACTGAAAAGCTTCATTGTAATTAAGCATTAATTGCGTGTAGGCTCTTACATAGTAAACGTTTTCTTCTAAAGAAACGGGTAACACGAAACTTCCCTGGCCGCTTCCGTTTAAGAGCGGAACGATCTGTTGCCTGATGGCTTTTTTATTCTTATCGTATAGCTCCGTGTATAGGTTGGCAGAAACTTCAGTGGGCTCGTAACCGGTTAGCACGTAGGCTTTAAAATAGATGGTTTCACCAGCCACATAATCATTCTTTGAAAAAGAAAGCACTACTTTTTCCTGTGGGTATTTTTTATAAAGCGTTTCAATTGCCTGCTGCACTTTTTGAGCAGGTGATGAAAGCGCACAAACTAAAAATAAAATGAAAATTATGGCTTTCATGTAGAGTTGGTTAAGGCAATAAAACTACTGCTTATTGCTTTTTACCAAATCATAAAATATTAGCTTTTGCCTTCAATTAAATCACCTAACTCTATCTTTTGCAATCCCCGCCGTGCAGGGCCGGTAATTACTTCGCCATCTACGTTATAACGGGCGCCATGGCAGGGGCAGTCCCAGCTTTTTTCAGAAGGGTTCCATCCAACAATGCATTTAGCATGTGTACATACAGGATTTAAAGCGTAAATTTTTCC
The DNA here is from genome assembly GCA_028288675.1 of Flavisolibacter sp. GTDB lineage: Bacteria > Bacteroidota > Bacteroidia > Chitinophagales > Chitinophagaceae > Flavisolibacter. The sequence continues at coordinate 3,941 of JAQBNG010000214.1, forward strand.
TGCTTCATCTTTATACAAGGCTACCGTTTCGCCTTCCATCTTTACCACCTTTCCTTCGCCGTGAGCCAATTCGGATAACCCTTTTATTTTTTCAGGTGATAAACGTTTTGTTACGAACTCTTTTACTACATCTGCATTCTCCTGCACAAAGGCGGCAAAGCCGGCAATGGGTTTTATTCGTGCAGGGCTGAACAGGTCTTTGTATTCGCTATCGCCTTTTGTAATTAAATCGGTAAGCACTTGTGCAGCTATATGGCTATAAGTAATTCCATTGCCACCATAGCCTGTTGCTACATAAACATTGTCTGGGTTGCCGGGTAAATGTCCAATGTAAGCAAGGCCATCCGATGGTTCAAAATATTGTGATGACCATTTATGCGATACTTCGGCTACATCGAAATATTTTGTAGTGTGAGCGATCAAATCATTGAAGCAGGCTTCGGTATTTTCCTCATGCGCTGTCTTATGGTCTTCGCCGCCCACAATAAAATATTTTTGTCCATCAATTTCCTGCGTGCGATAGTAATGATAAGGGTCGTACATGTCGTACGATAAATGATCAGGATATTCGCCATTCAACTTCACCGCAATAGCATAACTGCGGTAAGGCGCATTTCTGAAATGCAGTATATTGATACCGGGAGGAATATGCGTTGCCCATATAAGGTTCTTCGCTTTTATTGTTCCATTACCGGTGGTAATGTTAAGCAGGTCTTCTTCCTTTTCAAAAGCATCCACTTTACAATTTTGAAGAATAATACCGCCCCCTTCTTCAAACATATTCGCCAATGCAGTTACATAAAGGGTAGGGTGCAATTGTGCCTGGCTATGATATACCACTGCTTTCAGAAATTCAACTGGCACCGGGATATCCTGTACATATTCCAGGTCGGCACCTGCTCGTTTAGAGGCTTCAAACATTTTGTTCAATTCATCAACCTGATCCGGCGTTTGCGCATATACATAACCTTCTTTTTCTTCAAAGCCGCAATCGATCTTGTAGTCGGCTACATGCTTTTTAAAAAGCTCTCTTGAACTGTTAGTTGCTTTTGAAATAAGTTGTGCGGCCTCTTTACTAAAATCGCTTTCTATCTGGTCGTACGAAGTATCTAAAAAAGAATTGATGTGCGCAGTGGTGCCGCCGGTTGTGCCAAAACAAAGTGTATGGGCTTCGGCAACTGCTACTTTCTTTCCTGCTTTTTGTAATAACAGTGCGGTAGTGATGCCTGTTATTCCACCTCCAACTATGAGTACATCATAGGTAATGTCGCTGGAAGTAGTTGAGGTTGTTATATGATCTGCAACGTTAGTTTGCCATAAGCTTACTGTAGCACCATCTCTTTTCATAGCTATTCTTTGCCGCTAGCTATAAAAAAATGATGCCTTACAAACTGCCCGAAAAATTAATGGCATAGCATGTGTATTATAACGTATGTAGAATTAATTGTGTAATGTAAATGGGGTGTTATGAAAAAGATGATGGTAGCTCTTTCGCTTTTTGTTTCCCTTACCGCTTTATCCCAAAAAGAAAATTATAGTTTTAGCAACCTGGTTGGTACCTGGCGCAACCGGACCGGTGCCGGCCTTGATGTGGTGGACAGTAATACAATCTATATTGTTCATGGTGGCCAGAGAAAGTTAGCTAAAGCCAGCCTGTCAGATTTTACAAAAAATCCCATCTCGTTTAACCTTGCAGTAGCAGGTGATAGCCGTGTAATGACTTTGAAAAGTTTACTCTTATTTCTAAATGATAAGACGCTTCAGTGGCAGGTGTTTGATACAGAAACCAAACCTGTAAACTTCCGGTATAATAAAGGAGATATGCTTTATCTAAAAAAGATAGAAGAGCTGAATAACTAACACAAATTTGTATCAGCGCTACCAGCTTTCTTCCCCGGATAAATCTTCAGAAGGCGGAAACGACTGACGTAAAGTTGTTTTTCCCGCTTGTCTTTCTATAAGCAATTCTGATAACAGGTCACCGGCATCAGCTTCTTTATTTTCCAGTAAAACGGTTTTAAGTTTTTGCTCTGAAACATCTACACGATAAAGAATCTGCACCAATGCGGAAAAATCATTTATTAATAAATAATTGAGGTAGGCTGATAGTTCGTTTTTAACGGTTGCCTTTTCGTCAACAGATAAATTGGTTGTTAAGTTTTGAAGTGCTGCTGTTACGTCCATCACTGCAAAGGTGATGTTCTTATCCCTATTATAAACCGCTGATCTTAAAAATCGGCTTTCTTATACGAATAGCATCGTATCATTGATAACCCAAATCAATGACTGTGATAAAAAAACTATTTGCCCTTCTTTTATCCCTTTTTATTTCTGTCTCTTATATAAATGCACAGGGCACAATTAAAGGAAAGCTGGTTGATACAACCGGGAAAAATCCGTTAGCGCTGGCCACAGTAACTATATTTAAAGCAGCCGATACTGTGTTGATCACTTATCGTTTAAGCAATCCTGACGGAGAATTTAAAGTGCCTGGTCTACCGCTTAATATTGAGTGCCGTGTTGTAATTTCTTTTTCTGGCTATGATGCCTACCGCAAAGAATTCACCCTGACAACCGGGGAAGTATTGGATATGGGGAACATCACCATGAATCCCGGCTCAAAAACCCTCGATGAAATTCTAATATTCGCCGAACGTCCGCCGGTGACAGTGCGCAGTGATACCATTGAATTTAATGCATCCTCTTTTAAAACACTCCCTTCCGCTTTGGTAGAAGATCTGCTGCGTAAGCTTCCAGGTGTTGAAGTTGACAGGGAAGGAAATATCACCGCTAATGGCAAAAGAGTAAACCGTATTAATGTGGATGGCAAAGCTTTCTTTGGCGATGATCCCAAGATGGCTACCCGAAATCTTCCAGCCAATGTGATTGATAAAATACAGGTAACAAATGATAAGGATGAAATTGCCCGCAACAGCGATGGTGATTTAACCAATGTAGGCCAGGTAATTAACCTGAGTTTAAAAAAAGGGATCAAGAAGGGTTGGTTTGGTAAAGTTTATGGTGGCGTTGGTACAAAGGAGCGTTACGAGATTGGTGGCATCGCCAACATCTATCGCGATACAATGCAGCTAAGTGTGGTGGCCTTTAGTAACAACCTTAACCGCAGTGGCTTTTCGTTTAAGGAAATTCAGGACATCGGTGGCTTTAACCGCAGCGGTTTTAACTCGGTATCCATCATGTCCAGGGGCGGACAAACCGGCTTTGCGCTGAACGGAATTTCTTTTGGAGGCACAGATGCAGGTATTGCCCGTGCGACAGGAGCCGGCTTTAATTTAAATCATGCACCCAACAAGAATAAGTCGTTCTACCTGCAGTATTTTTTAGGCAATACAAAAAATAATATTCAGCAGTTAAGCAATGCCCAGCAGTTTATTAATGATACAACCGTCACTACAGTAACAAATACTATCAACAACCGTGAAGCCTACACACACAATGTAGGTGCCGGCTTAAGCCTAAAGCCTGATACCCTTACTGATATTAACTTCCGCTCCAACTTTACATACTCTACAAACGCTGATAATATCAATGCCAGCATCAATGTACAAAACAACAAAACCGGGCCGCTAAGCACTGGTTTAGGAACGCAGCTCAATAAAACTTTTGCTGCCGGCTACAATCATAACCTGTCAATTACACGACGGTTTAGAGCTAAAAAAGGAAGATTGCTGAATATTAATCAATTCCTCAACTATACAAACAACCTGCAACGCAACATAACAGAATCAGACAATGACTTCTACTATCCATTTGTGTATGAAAGATTGTTTAACCAGCTTCGGCGGCAGGATGTTCCTTCGTTTTCTGTAAACACCAACTTTAATTTTAGCGAGCCGCTTTCAAAGAAACTAACGCTTCGGTTTAATAACCAATACCAATATATAAAGGATGAGCAGGATATTACTATCTACAATAAGGATGGCATCACAACTAAATATGATGTGCTGGATATTGCTCAGGCAAGGGGTTTTGAAAGAGACCAGAATCGTGTGAACTCTTATTTAGGGCTCTCTCTTAAAGTTAAACAGGTAACATTTTCGGCAGGTGTAAATGGCTTATGGCAAAATATTCACAACGACTTTAAAAATGTTTCTGCTCCTGTAAGTAGTACATTATTTAACGTGTTGCCATCTTTTTCCTTTAACTGGAAGCAGTTGTCGGCACAAATCAATCAAAGTGTAGTTGCGCCTGGTGTTTCTAACCTCATACCGGTACCTGACAGTACTAATCCTTTTTATATCCGGTTTGGTAACCCGGCATTAAAGCCGGCCAAGCGGACTTCTTTTTCTGCCAACAATTTCGTTTTCCTGCAAGGCACCGGAACCAGTTATAATTTTTATATCAGCGGAACCTTTGTTGACAATGATGTTATTATGAGCCGCATGGTTTTAGCTGATGGCCGGCAAACGGTAAGGCCGGTAAATGCAAACGGAACGGTTAGCCTGAATGCAAGTGTGGGATTTGGAAAAGAGTTTAAGAACAAACAAAAATTCATTTTTTCTTTCCGCTTCTCGCCTTACACCAACTTTGACAGGCGGAAATTGATGGTCAATAATAATGTTAGCACTGCTTCTAACTTACAGGTCGGGCCCAACTTTAATTTAAGTTTTAACTGGAACGACCTGGTTGAAATGCGTCCGGTGTATAGCCCCGGTATTAGTCGTACCACTTACACCGATCCATCATTCACTAACATTAAAGCCATTACTCATTATTTAGAAAATGAGTTGATTATCCGCCTGCCGAAAAAATTAGTATGGGAAACTAACCTCGCTTACCGCTATAACAGCCAGGTGGCCCCCGGCCTTCCGAAGGAAAATATTTTGTGGAATGCGGCTGTTACCCTTCTTATGCTCAAAGGCGATCTTGGTTTATTAAAACTAAGTGTGTTTGATATTTTAAACCGCAACAATGGCTTCTATCGTACCACCAATCAAAACCAGATCATTGACAACCAGACAAACGTATTAAACCGTTATGGTGCGTTGTCGTTTACTTACAATATCCGTAACATGGGCGCCTCTAAAAAAGTAGGTGGAAAGGACAGGATGTTTTTGTTTTAGTACATCACACCCCGGCGCTCTCCTCAAGGAAAGGGAGACGTAAGCACAGATCTCACTTTTGGATGATATTTATAAAACTCGACTAGCTTTTGTTATTTGAGTTTTTGTCTTTTGTACCCGGCTTATGTTTTTCATAGCATCGTCTGTTGCGTCGCACTCTTGTACGTTTTGTAATTCTATTCAGCATTGCACAACCTCTCTCTTCAAACATTCAACCCAACTGCT